>JBHIVS010000088.1:0-9595 GCA_041987885.1 Pseudobdellovibrionaceae bacterium
ACCGAGCTTTTAAAAGATTTTATTTCTGATAAACAAGCTCACAAATTTATCAATATCATCTCTAAAAACGGACAAAACTTAACAAAAATTATTGATGATATTTTAGATATTTCTAAAATCGAAGCTGGGATGATGGATCTTGAAAACATCAATATCTCACCCATTGATGAAATCAAAAACATCGTGGATCTTTTCAGGAACAATGCCGAATCCAAAGGACTCTCTCTGTCTCTGCACTATTCGACAGATTTAGATGAACTTGAAATCTTAAGTGATCCAACTAGATTTAGACAAATTTTAATCAATCTTATCGGAAATGCGATTAAGTTTACGCAAAATGGGTCTATCAAAGTTCTGGTAAATGGCGAAGACATGGACACACTGACCCCAACGGTAGAAATTCGAGTCAAAGACACAGGAATAGGAATCCCGCGAGGCTCTGAGGACAGTATTTTCAAAGAGTTTACTCAAGCCGATAGCAGCACCACTCGTAAATTTGGCGGGACGGGCTTGGGGCTGTCCCTGTCAAAACGTTTAGCCCGCCTTTTAGGAGGCGATTTAAAATACCAAGCCAACAACGATGTCGGCAGTTGTTTTACTTTTGAATTTACCTGCTCTCGCTTTTTTGGAGCCAGCAATCAACAGGGCCACCCGACGGCTCATCTGAACAAAAACTATAAATATGATGTCCTCAAAGGATACAAAATATTAGTCGCCGAAGACACAGAGGATAATCAAATTTTGATTAAATATCTCCTTAGTAAACACGGTGCTTCGGTGAAAATAGTTGAAAATGGCCAAGAGGCTCTAAAAGCTCTCAAGGCCGAAGAATTCGATATCGTATTTTTAGATATTCAAATGCCAATTTTGGACGGATACGCGACTTTAGAAAAGCTGCATCAGCTTAACTACCAAGGTCCTATCGTGGCCTTAACGGCCCATGCTCTTAAAGATGAAAAAAGAAAAAGTATTAACTTAGGATTTCAAGAGCACCTTACAAAACCCATTAAAACTTCAGAGCTTATCCAGTGTATTCAGACACACTGCCCAAAGAAACTTCCTCATAAATACAAAATATGAATTAATCTTATGATTATCATTATTTTTTCATTTATGATGCCCATCATGTTTTTAAACTCTTTTTTCAACGATAGTCTCCGTAGGAGATAAGGTTATGTCCTTGGAGCTAGCACAGCATCACTGCCAATATTGTGGGTCAATGACTCAAGGTGAAGTCTATTGTTGCAATGCCTGTGAAATGCTCGCTACTCACTCCAAAGCCTTTCCTGTATTAGAAAAAACAGAAAATCCTTTTTTCTATTTAGACAAAGAAGACTTCAAAAAATTATATAAACATACAACATCTGATTATAACTATTTATTCTATGCAGAGGGTTTACACTGTTCTTCTTGCGTTCACTTGTTAGAAAAACTGCCCACTTTTTACTCAGAAATTGAAGCCGCTCAGGTCAACTTTGGACAAAGCACTGTTGCCATTCGCTTAAAAGACACTGGATCTTTGGCGCAGGTCGCCCACATCATCGCTGAACTGGGTTATAAACCTAGTATTTTAGCCGCGGCCGATGATTTAGCCGAAAGACATAAGTCAGAAAATCGCAGTTTTTTAATACGTATCGCGGTTGCAGGGTTTTGCGCTGGTAACACCATGCTTTTTGTAATTCCTGTCTATGCAGGTCTTGCAGGAACTTGGGCGACTGTATTTAATTGGCTGAGTTTTTGTCTCTTTTTACCTATTCTTTTTTACTCAGCAGTCCCCTTTTACAAAGGGGCTTGGAACTCTCTGAAGTTTAAAGTGATCAATGTCGATTTGCCCATCACTGTTGCAATGTTATCTGGTTTTTTTGCCTCCACATTTAATTTAGTCAGAGGCAGTGGAGATATTTATTTCGACAGCACTGCTTCATTTATGTTCTTTATTTTGTCCGCTCGTTTTTTACTTAAACGAGTCCAACAGAATTACCTTTCACCCTCTCGTTTAAAATCTTTTTTCCAAGCTGAAAAATACCAAAGATTGTCAAATGGAGTGTCAGAAATAATTCCATGGAGTGCAATTAAAGTCGGAGACACTCTGCAAATTCAAGCACAACAAAACTTGCCCGCAGATTGCGAACTACAAAGTGATTGCGCTGTCATTGATATGTCCCTGTATAACGGAGAATCTCTACCCAAAACTTTTTCCAAAGGAATGGAAATTTTCGCAGGCACGAAATCTCTTGATTCTGAAATACTCGTCACTGTTTTAAAAGACTTTAATAATTCTAAATTAGGAGCACTTTTCCATCAATTAGATGATGGTGCGATTAAAAAAGGCGAGTTTATTGCTCTTACAGATAGGTTGGCTCAAAAGCTTATTATAACAGTGTTTGCCATCGCCGTGATTTTTTTCTTGGGTTACATGACTGTAGATGCCAGTGAGGCCTTTAACAGGTCTTTGGCGCTGATCGTCTTAGCTTGTCCTTGTGCTTTGGCTTTTGGATCTCCTCTGACTTTTGGATTGGCTTTGAAAAAAGCAAACTCGATGGGCATTTTACTAAAAAATTCGACAAGCCTTGAAAAAATCTTAAAAATTGAAAATGTCTTTTTTGATAAAACAGGAACTCTGACTGAGGGGGCTTTAACTTTATCTCACAGCGAACCTGCCCAAATATCTGAAAAAACAAAAAAAATGATCTTGAGTCTAGAGTCTTCTTCCTATCACCCGATTGCTTTTGCTCTTAGAAAAGCATGGACGGTTTCTGGTGAACTACCTGAGGTTTCACAAAAAAATGAAATCCTAGGCACTGGAGTTTCTGGTGTTATTGATGGGAATAAAGTGGAAGTTCGTAAAATGGCCGAAAGCGTCCACGACGAAGAAACTGCCATCGAAGTGATCGAAGACGGAAAAAGCATCTGTAGACTTTATTTTTCTGATGATTTACGTCTAGAAAGTCCTTCGGCAATTCAAAAACTTGCAAAAATGGGAATCCGGTCTTTTCTTTTATCTGGAGATAAAAAGTCACGAGTCCTTGTAACAGCCAGCGCTTGTGGAATTCCCAAAGAGCATGCCTACGGAGAACTGTTCCCAGAGGATAAAAAAGATATTCTATCTCAATATAAAAATACTTGTATGATTGGTGATGGCGCCAATGACTCTCTTTCCTTGCAGGCCGCAGATGTTGGTATCGCCGTCAAAGGCAGTGTGGATCTGTCTTTAAATAGTGCTGATATTTACTTTACTCGCGGAGGACTACATCCTCTTTTTGATCTTTTAAAAATTGCTAAACAATCTCAAAAAGTATTGGTTCGCAATCTTACTATTTCTTTAATCTATAATTCCGTAGGAGGCATTCTAGCTCTCTTAGGATTTATTGATCCAATGATGGCCGCAATTCTAATGCCTATTAGTTCTGCCATTATTATTGTTTCCGCATTATGGGGGTTCAAATGAATATTATAACTTTGATGATACCCATGGCCCTTGTCTTGGGAATCGGATTTGTCGCTGCCTTTATCTGGGCTACTTCCAAAGGACAATTCGATGACCTAGAAACTCCAGCACATAGAATGTTAAGCGACGAAAACGAAAGGAAAAAATCGTGAACACACCAAGAACAACCCTAGAAAAAATTTTCTACGATGATGATATCGTGAGAAAGTTCGTTCTCGCCACACTGATTTGGGGAGGAGCCTCCTTCCTATTTGGTCTAATTGCAGCTTTGCAATTAGCGTATTGGCCATTGAACGCCAACTTAGAATGGATCACCTTCGGAAGACTTAGACCACTTCATACAAATGCAGCTATTTTTGCATTTGCCGGAAATGCGATCTTTGCCGGTATCTACCATTCTTCTCAAAGACTTCTTAAAACTCGAATGGCGTCTGATATCTTGTCGCGTATTCATTTTTGGGGTTGGCAGTTAATTATTCTTTCTGCGGCGATTACATTGCCATTGGGCTATACTCAATCCAAAGAATATGCAGAACTAGAATGGCCAATTGATATTGCGATTACATTAATCTGGGTTGTTTTTGCCGTTAACTTTTTCCTAACGATCAAAAACCGTCGCGAAAAACACATGTATGTGGCGATTTGGTTCTATATCTCTACAATCATCACAGTCGCTGTTTTACATATCGTAAACTCTATTGAAATTCCTGTGACATTCTTGCAGTCTTACCCAGTTTATGCGGGTATCCAAGATGCCTTGGTTCAGTGGTGGTATGGTCATAATGCCGTGGCATTTTTCCTGACAACTCCATTCTTGGGTTTAATGTACTACTATGTTCCCAAAGCTGCGAACAGACCGATCTATTCTTATAGATTAAGTATCGTGCATTTCTGGGCTCTAGTATTTATCTATATCTGGGCAGGTCCACATCACTTGCTTTACACTTCACTCCCTGAATGGGCACAAACACTAGGTATGATTTTCTCTATCATGCTTTGGGCTCCATCGTGGGGTGGTATGATCAATGGTCTTTTGACTCTTAAAGGATCTTGGCATCTTTTAAAAACAGAGCCTTTGATTAAATTCTTTGTAGCGGCCTTAACATTCTACGGGATGTCGACTTTCGAAGGACCTTTACTTTCAATCAAATCTATCTCTGCCGTAGGTCACTACACTGACTGGATCGTTGGACACGTTCATGCCGGCGCTTTGGGCTGGAATGGTTTCTTAACTTTTGGTATGATCTATTTCCTAGTTCCGAGACTATGGAACACAGAATTGTATTCTAAAAAACTTTTGGAAACTCACTTCTGGACAGGTTTAACAGGTGTACTTCTTTATTATATCTCAATGGTTACTGCGGGAATCACTCAAGGTTTGATGTGGTTAGCTGTCGACAAAGAAGGCGCCTTGGTTTACCCAGACTTCGTTGAAACAGTCACTAAGATTGTACCTCTATACTGGGTTCGTGCATTAGGTGGAGCTTTATTTATCATCGGCTTCCTAATCATGGCATACAATCTTTATAAAACTATCAAAGCTGCTCCAAAAACACTTCCAGAAACATCTGTCGAAGTTCAAAGAACTGGGTTTGATGAGAAAAATCCAAAAACTCACAGAAAACTTGAAGGAATGGGATTCACATTCTCTGTACTTGCTTTCTTAGCAATTGCAGTCGGTTCTGTGATTGAAATCTATCCAACACTGTCTCTACATAAATACGTAGATCCAAACAATATCACAGACCCTTACACTCCACTGGAGCTTGCAGGTCGTGACCTTTACGTCAAAGAAGGCTGTTATGTATGTCACTCTCAACAAATTCGTCCTTTAGCGGCAGAAGTTTTGAGATACGGAAATGCATCTACAGTTGAAGAGTCCATGTACGATCGCCCAGTCCAATGGGGATCAAAACGCACAGGCCCGGATCTTTCTCGTTTGGGTAAAAAGTATCCAAATCTTTGGCATTATTCACACATGATGGATCCACGCGCGGTCACTCCGAAAAGTATCATGCCCGCTTATCCATGGTTGATGGATAAAAAGACAGACTTCTTGGTATTGCGTAAAAAATTATCTGTAATGAAGATGTTGAATGTTCCTTATGAACAAGACGTTATCGCCAACGCAGATATCTACGCTAAAAAACAAGCCAAAGAAATCGCTGCGGATCTTGAAGCAAATGGGGCTCCAAAGGGACTTGAAGACAAAGAAATCGTAGCCCTCATTGCTTACCTTCAAGCTCTAGGACAAAAAGGAAAAGCACAATGAAACAACTTGGATTAAAATACTTTACAGATACTCATTTGACAGCGATGGGCCTCTTAATTTTCTTCCTATTTTTCGTGGGAGTTTTATTTTGGGTCTATCGAAAAAACAGCACTCAACTATATGCAGAACTAGGAAATATGCCTCTAGAAAACGGAGAAAACCATGAGTGATAATGAACCAAAATATCATGAATACGATGGGATTATCGAACACGATAATCCACTACCAACTTGGTGGCTATGGACTTTCTTTTTAACAATTATTTTTGCGTTTCTTTATTATATTCACTATGAGCTTGCTGGCGGACCTACTCTGCAAGACGAACTGAAAGTGGCAATGACAGAGATAAACCAACTTCAGTCAAAAGCCAGCACTTCGACTCCTCTAGAAACAGAGGACTCTTTGGCGGCAGCTTTTGGAAAAGATGGCGTTTTGGAATTGGGAGCAGCTCAGTATGCATCTAAATGTGCAGCCTGTCACAACACCGCTCTTCAAGGCTCTATCGGTCCAAACTTGACTGATTCATATTGGATTCATGGTAAAGGAACTCGCATGGATATCGTAAAAAATATTCGTGATGGCATTGCAGAAAAAGGTATGCCACCATGGGGTCCTGTTATGAAGCGTGATGAGATTTACGCAGTAGCAGCCTATATTATGTCAAAAAAAGGAACTAAGCCCGCAGGTGCAAAAGAACCTCAAGGCGAACTTGTGGAGTAATTGAAATGACAACTCTGGATCCTGGAAAACTTACAAGCGTTGATGAACATGGCGACCATATTCGAATTATACCTGCAGAAGTCACCGGTTTTTTTCGAAAGCATAGGAACTGGACCCAGATTGTTTTGTTAATCATTTTTATGATCCTTCCTTGGACAAAAATTAATGGTTATCAAACTATTTTCTTAAACATCCCAGACAGAGAGTTTGCTCTGTTTGGGATTTTATTTAGAGCCCATGATGCCCCTCTTATTTTCTTTCTCTTAGGTGCTGCAACGCTTGGATTAGCCTTGGTAACCTCTGTATGGGGACGCGTATGGTGTGGATGGATGTGTCCTCAAACTGTCTTTATTGACAGTGTTTTCAGACGTATCGAAAAAATCACTGAAGGCAATTACATCAAAAGGCGTCAACTACGTGATGGCCCTTTAACCTCTGAAAAGTTTTTCCGTAGTTCCGCTAAATGGATTTTATTTTTCATAGCTTCTTCAATTATCGCACATAGCTTTGTCGCTTACTTTGTTGGCTCTGATAATTTAATGGCGATGACCCAAGGTTCACCCTCAGAAAATTTTAAATATTTTGTGATCGTTTTATTTTTTACAGGAGTTATTCTTTTTGATTTCGGTTGGTTCCGTGAACAATTCTGCGTCATCATGTGCCCGTATGGACGTATTCAGTCCTTACTCCTAGATTCAAAATCACTGGCTATCGTTTATGATGTTGCCAGAGGAGAACCTCGTAAAGGCACCAAAGATCCTTTAAATCCTGAAAAGACCACTGGTGACTGTGTTGCCTGCAATCGCTGCGTTCAGGCCTGCCCCACAGGTATTGATATTCGCAACGGCCTACAAATGGAGTGTATAGCATGTACTGCCTGTGTAGACGCCTGTGATGAAATCATGGAGAAAGTTAAAAAGCCTAAAGGTCTTATTCGTTATGATACTTTAGATGGCAGTCCTATTAAATTAAACAAGCCTCGTTCTATTCTTTATATTATCGCCATCGCACTGATGATCGGAGGCTTAGCCTTTGCATTATCCAGTCGTCAAAGCGCACACTATTCTGTTCTTAGAGGCTTAGGACTTCCTTATTCTTTTGTTAAAAACTCTAAAAATGAAGATGTTCTATTAAACCAATTTAGAATCCATATTCAAAATCAAAGTCGAAATCAGGCTTTATATAATTTAACACTCCCTGAAGAACTGCTCGCTCAAGGTGTTGAAGTTCAAGTTGCTGAAAATCCTCTAACGCTGGGTCCTGGAGAGTTCCGAGAATGGTATTTCTTTGTAAGGTTCCCGCAATCTGTCCTTGAGGCAAAAGGACAATTAAAAACAAAAGTTCACATTGTCGATTTAAACAACCCAAAAAGCTTCGACAGCACACGTGAATTGATTTTAGTTGGCCCAGCAAAAATGAATATTCAAGATAATCACCGCGAAGAACACGAAGATTAATATAGATTTAAATAATATTTCTACGTCCGTGATTTCAAGGTAAGATTATTTTATGGAACCTCTCATACTCGCATTAACAATCCTCAGTTCTAGTTTCTTCGGAAGCTGGCACTGTGCTGCGATGTGTGGCCCCGTTGCCAGTGTCTTGTCGCAAAGAGGATCTTTAATACCCTATCACCTAGGACGTCTAATTTCCTATGTCATATTAGGACTATTTGCAGGAGCCCTTGGTCAATTTTTTTTAAATAGCGATTTTATTGTTATTCGGTGGATTGCAGCCTATATGTTGGCAGGATTATTGATCCTGTCTGGTCTGAAGTCTCTCGCTCCGGAAAAATATTTAATCCATTTTGAATCAAATAAAATTGCCCATTTTTTCCTAAAAGCAATTCGCAAGCTACAAGCATTTCATCTAAATAAATCTAATTTTATTGTGGGTCTTTTGACAGCCTTTTTACCTTGTGGATGGCTCTATACCTATGTGATGGCGGCAATAGCTACAAAATCTCCACTAGGAGGTGGCATAGTGATGTTGCTCTTTGGACTTGGAGGAATACCCGCTATTTCAGCCCTGCCACTGATGGTTCGTTCCGCAGTTTCTAGAGCAGGGCTTCAACAAAAAAGAATTGCAGGAATTATTTTAATTCTGGCAGGTCTTTATTCGATTTTTTCATTCTATTTATTAAATCATTAAAAACTATTCAATACGGATGTTTTTACTTTTTTCTATTTTATGATCCAACCTTAAAAGCCCATGAGCATACCACTCAGAGGCTGTTTTATAATACGAAACAGTTTTTTTGTATTCTTCGGAACTTTGATCATTTAAAAACTCTATCCGATCAGAAATACTTGTGGTAGCCACCCCATTCGCAGAAAAAGTCGAACTGCTGATTTTTTTATTCGGCATTAATATCGTCAAGATATCATGATCTAAATATCCAACTTTTTGGTAAGTGGCTAAGAAAGCTCGGTTAGGATTTTTCGCACTCAAATCAATTCCAAAAAACTTCGATTGATAAGAAAAATTCAACAACCCCAACAAAGTAGGCGCAACATCTATTTGACTGGCTAAATTAGAATTAATCTGAGGTTTAATATGTTCCGGAGCATAAATAATCAGAGGAATCAAATAATCAGAGGGTCTGATTTCTTCTCCACCTGCGACCGATGCATTGTGATCTGCAATGAATACAAAAACCGTGGATTTGAACCAAGGCTTTTTTTCGGCTGCTTTTAAAAACTCACCAATAGAAAAATCAGAATACTTCACAGCACCAAAACGACTCGTTCCCGACGGAATATCAATTTTTTGAGGATATGTATAAGGTCGATGATTAGATGTTGTTAATAAAAAGTTAAAAAATCTTTTATTTTGAGAATACGACTTGTCCGCCTCACTAATTGCCTTTGCAAAAAGATCTTCGTCACAAACTCCCCATGCATTAGTAAAACTAATTTCTGACTTTTTAAAATCAGTACGATCTACAACCGAAAACTGGTTGCCCGCAAAAAAGGCTCCCATATTATCGAAAAATCCATATCCACCATAGATAAACTTCGTATCATATCCTTGATCTCTAAAAACGCTACCAATCGAAAATAGACCAACGCCCCCTGGTCTACGCACTATGGATTGCCCTGGTGTCGGAGGAATACTCAGTGTGGTCGCCTCAATACCACGCACAGTTCTAGTGC
>JBHIVS010000089.1:0-9348 GCA_041987885.1 Pseudobdellovibrionaceae bacterium
CTTCAAGTTCGCCTTACTAAGAAGTTTAGATCTAACCGCTGCTGATCCTGCCACACTGTCTTTATATTTGATTAGATATTCACCTTCAACAACTTGAGGCCCACCTAATTGAGCCATAGCTGTTGCGGAGATTAAAATCCCCATCAAGATTGTCAAAGACTGATTCAAGCGTGCCACTATAGACGCTCCTTCTTTCAAGTTCCGTTACTACTAGACTCTTCGGCCTGAAGTCTGGGAAGTTTGAGCTTTTTTTTGATTATTTTGGTCTCATTCTGGGAAGACCCTAAATATGTCGCAAACTGACTTGGCTTACTGGGAAATATTGCCGATATATAGATCAAAATAGGACTTCTCGATATGAAACAGCTTCAGAAAATATTTGTTAGAGGACTTGTAACTTTCCTACCCGTGGCCTTAACGATTTACATCGTTTATGCGGGGATTAATATCGTGGATAGTTTTTTAGGTGATCCACTTCGTCAGTACATTCCTTCTTACATTCCTGGTTTAGGATTTTTGATCACAATTTTTTTGATTTTTATTCTCGGTGCATTACTTAATAGCTGGATTGCAGAGGCATTATTTCAAAAACTAGAAAGACAGCTTTTAAAAGTTCCTTTTATTAAAGCCGTCTACAGTCCCTTGCGTGACTTAATGAATTTATTCTCGAAAAATGGCAGCCCTGGCAATATGCAAAAAGTTGTCTTAGTAGACATCGGAACTGAAGGCCAATCTATTCGCGCGATGGGCCTAGTCACTCGCGAAAACTTCACGGACGTCCCTGGCATTCAAGAAAAAGCCGAAGACCGCATTGCTGTTTACGTTCCTATGAGCTATGGACTGGGTGGATTTACTTTACTTGTCCCTAGACATAAAATTACTCCTGTCGACATTCCCGTAGAAAAAGCTATGAGCTTGGCTATTACTGGCTGGGTTAAAGTTGAAAAAAATGAAGGCGAAAAATCATGAGTGATTTATCAGAAGCAACCTTAGCTAAAGCCTTTAGAATCAACCAAGATTTATCCCGCTATGGAGTCTTTGCCGAAATCGGTGCAGGACAAGAAGTTGCTCGCCATTTTTTTCAGGCAGGAAAAGCTTCTCAAACTATTGCTAAAACAATTTCTGCCTATGACATGACTGTCTCTGATGAGATCTATGGCAAAGAAGACTCTGGTCGCTATGTCTGCGAATCAAGACTTCTTAAAATGTTAGATTTAGAATTCTCTCAAACTCTAAAAACTCTAGCGGCCTCTAAGGGCAATAAAACTTGTTTTTTTGCCTTTGCAAATACTTGTACAACCAACTCTGCAAGCTCTAACAAACAATCCCATGGCTGGATGGGAGTTCGTTTTCAATGTGCTCCAAACGAAGAACACAATGAAATTGTGCTCCATGTACGCATGCTGGATAAACATCGCTTACAGCAACAGCAAGCTTTAGGAATTTTAGGAGTTAACTTACTCCACTGTGCATTTTATCATTCAGACTCCCCTGAAAACTTTATCAGTTTATTGGCCGATAATATCAAAGAAGGCCAAATCGTAATCGACGTCATTAAATTCAAAGGTGCTCGTCTTAAAAAATTCGACAACCGCTTGATGAATTTAGAATTGGTTCGCAAAGGACTTTCCGAAGCGATTCTGTTTTCTCCAAATAATGAGATCTTGAATATTTCTGATGCGATCTATGGCAAGTCACTTTTAATTCAACGTGGAACATTTAGACCAGTCACCAATACTCATCTCGATGTTTTACAAAAAGGCATCAATCAACTTAAAGGTGATTTAAATAAATGTGCAGAACAGGATCGTCAGGTTTTACCTATGATGGAACTGACTATGCATAATCTAATTGCCGATGGTCACATTAACGAAAAAGATTTTTTAGCTCGCGTAGAAACTCTAACAAGCATGGGTTTGCACGTTTTAATCTCTAATTTCTTTTTGTTCTATGGTCTTAAAAGATTTTTACGTCGTTACAACTCGCATTTTATGGCCTTGGTTGTAGGAGCTTCTCATCTAGAGAAGTTATTCAACGAAGATCATTATGAAAAACTTGAAGGCGGTCTTTTAGAGGGACTAGGTAAACTTTTGGAAAATAAAACCAAACTTTATATCTATCCTCATAAAACCTCTATGCTTTGCCTGACGACAAAAAGTTTTTTTCCTCCTGAAAGATATCACCATATTTATTCCCATTTTACAGAGAATAAACAAATCGTGGACATTTCAGGATGCGATGAAACCGATGAATATTTGCACTCTATTGATGTGATGAAAATGATCGAGGCTGGCGATGAAAACTGGAAAAATTTAGTCCCTGAGAAAGTCAGAGATCTGATCATCAATGGAAAACTTTTTGGCTATAAAAAATAACTCCAAAAAATCTTTGAAAATAAAGTCTTCCTAAAAAGAGACTTTTGAATCTTCTAATAAAAGTTAAAGACAAAAAGCCCTCCAAAGAGGGCTTTTTTAATAACACTCAATAAACATTTAAAAACTATTAGTCTAAAAGAGAATCCAAGAACTCAATCAAACATTGAACTGGCTGACCTGATCCCCCCGCTGACAACACGGATCTTGTTCTCGGTGGTTAATTTAAATATAGTCTCGATCGGTTCATACCAAGCATGTAATGAGAGATTGAACATTCCTCAGTGGATTGGGAAATACCGTTTGGCTCGGAGGTCCTTATAAAAAAAGATTTACTTGTTTTCATTTATACTCCGAAAAAGCAAAAGCTTTGGAAAACCTCTTTACACTAAGCAAGTGTCGAGGATTCGCCTTGAAGACATTCAGGGTTTTGAAAAAGAAAAACGACGCGCAGCTAGAGAGGTCTTTACCAGCCTCTGTCGAGTTAGCAATTTTGCCTAAATATATAAACGAAATTCATCCAGCCGCGGTGATCGTGGCTGGCTATGGCAAGTCTGATTTAAAATCTTATTGTTTACTTCTGCATTATCTAGTGAGTTTTCTATTTAGCGGTGAGGCTATTTGGGGGGCCATTGCATCTTTAAAGCTTGATCTAATAGCTGATTGAGTCGGAGAGCCTGTTTAAAGTCTTTGATAACCATCTCTCCAAATTTTGGCGAAGAAAAGTCTTTGACCGAGACAACCTTGTACACGACAAATTTTTTCAATTTTATCCAAGCGATATCAGGATGGTCGTCAGAAAATCCCCGCGGCGTGCGAGTTGAGATCTCCTCCATATGGAAGCCATTTTTGAAACAAGACTTAAACTGTTTATCTGAAAAAAGCTGGTGAAAAGGTTCTGAGTCTTTGTTGATGGCTTCGCGAATAAGCCGGGCTTGGGTAGGTGTTGGTTGCCACAGGCCTGCCGCAATTAGAATTTTATGATCTTCATTTGGGAAAAGACCAAAAAACAAATGGGGGTTGCTTTCAAAACGGGATTTCGAAGGTCTTGTCGCAATCATCGAGACCCAGTCTTTATATTGATCTTGGCCCCCGGCGACTTTAAAGTCGGGACGCTTGATACGTGCTAAGCCTTTGCTGGGGAAGTGGTAGTCTCGAGCAATCGGCAGCAAAGACGCTTTTATCTGTTCAGCTAGATGAATAAATGGCCCGCGCAAAACCAATTCATATTCTTCCATGTTTTTTTCCAGCCACTTTGGATTTTTTTGTTTTCCGGCTTTAACAAGAAAATCGAGAGTCTTTTTTGAAAATTTTTGCGCTTTGATTGCTTTTGCCATTTGTTACCTATCACGTTTTTGCGAACGCCAGTAAGGAGAATACTTTCAAAGTGATGATCTCAGCCCAACTGTAGTTGGGCTGATTTAACAGAATACCTAAGTCAGAACTGCAAGGTCTGCAGGATTGAACCCTTTGAGTTCACCCGTGCGTGCTTCTTTGACCTTCTTCACCCAATGCGGATCCGTCAACAGTGCACGACCGACAGCAACCAGGTCAAAGTCTCCGCGCTCAAGACGGCGGGTCAGCTCCTCAAGTCCGCCCACTTCAGCCCCCTGCCCTCGGAAACTGTTGATAAAGTCGCTCCCACTCAGGCCAATGGAGCCCACAGTGATCGTGGGTTTACCCGTGATCTTTTTGGCCCAGCCTGCGAAGTTCAGATCAGAGTCTGCGAACTCAGGTTCCCAGAACCGTCTTTGCGAACAGTGGAAGATATCCACTCCGGCTTCAGACAAAGGCAGCAGCCACTGTTCCATTTCCTGAGGTGTCGTTGCAATCTTGGCTTCGTAGTCCTGTTGTTTCCACTGAGACAGACGCAAAATCACCGGGAAATCCGGGCCTACTTTGGCGCGAACGGCTTTTACCACTTCCACGGCAAAACGATTTCTTTCTGTGATCGTAGCGCCCCCAAATTCATCCGTGCGCTTGTTCATACCTGACCAAAAGAATTGATCCATCAGGTAACCGTGGGCCCCGTGAAGTTCGACGGTGTCAAAACCCAGGTTCTTCGCATCAAGAGCGGCCTGCGCGTAGGCGTTGATCGTGTTGTGAATATCTTCCACGGACATTTCAGCCGGGCCTTCGAATGCCGTCGGCGGCAGCCAGCCCGAGGCACTGGGTTTCATTTTTCCCATGTGCCAAACCTGTGGCGCCATCTTACCGCCCGCGTGATGAACGGCCTCGATCACGGCCTTCCATTTGTTGAGGGACTTTTCGCCATAAAAATGTGGAACGTCTTTTTCATTCGAGGACGCAGGACGATTGATCACGGTGCCTTCGGAAAGGATCAGACCCACCTCGCCTTCCGCGCGGCGCTGATAGTATTTTACAACTTCATCAGTGGGAATACCGTCTGGAGATTTTTGGCGTGTCATGGGTGCCATGACAATGCGGTTTCTAAGCTTCAGGCCCTTGAATTGAAAGGGCTGGAAAAGAGCGTGGTTATTCATCGAAACTCCTTAAGGGAAAGTTCTTGAGGAGCTAATGCTACTGCTATAGACACATTAAGAAAAGGCTTATTTAGATGCGGCGCAAATAGAAGTCGGGCTCGGATTATTTCTATGGACCCCTTGTCTGACATCGACTTCGCAACAGTTCAGTGCCAGAACTAAGCTCTCAAGGCTGACACAAAAAAAAAGCGCAGAGAGCGAGGCTTGGCATGCAGATCTTTGAGTAAATTCAAATGCCGTAACAAAATGGTTTTCGTCGGCTTATAAAAGCCGTCTTTGTCAGTTCCTGCATTGGAAATCTCTTCCGACGACTCTGCCTGCTCTATCAACTTCTGAAAATATAATTCTAAACTCATTCCTTCATTACAACATAAAGCCTAAGAAAAACAAAGCGCCCCTTTTCTGATTCTTCCCTGGTAGCCAGGGCCCTTAGGGCCTTACCTATCTAATCTTTTGTTAATAAGGCTAAGAAAAATAAAGGCATGCTGAAAGCTTCAAATTACTAGGGAATGGCTCCATAAGGCTCTTGTTAATAATGAATTTTGTCGGAAATATTATGTTTTACGACCGACGAACGCCGGTAACTCTCAATAGATGATAAAAGCGTGCCATAACAAACCTTTATCTTAAAATTGTGCGACCGCCTTCGGCGGATAATGCAAATATCTTTATTTAAATTATTTTTGAGAATTTAAAATCTTATTCTGTGATCTAGTGACTTCGTCACTCCACTTGCTCTCGCAAGTGGAATTAATCAATCATATAATCATACAAGCCACGCCTAGCGACCTACACAGCGAACCGAACTATCGCCGTTCCGACCGATGTTGTCGAAAAGGCCACCGTACGGATAGAAATACCACGCGTTATAGCGATCGTCGGAAACAACCGACGCAGACCATTCTCCATTATAAGCTCTTCTATTCATATTATCTGGCAATACGAAGCGAAGGCCATCTGCTTCTGCTTGAACATAGTCATACTTATTTGGAAGTCTCCATGCGACCTTAGGAGTTGATGAGTAGCCTAAACCCGCCTTACCAGCATTATCTATCTGCGCATCATTTGTCGTAAAGAAATTCTCACCATCCTCAAAGCATGCACTCACTGCCTTATTAGCAGGCCCTGTTCCCGTTGTTTGATCAGTGGGGTTATCACAGTAGTTATACGTTTGTAGGCCGTTTACAGGATCATTATACTCATCTGGCTGAGCCGTTGGGTTATTCGTGATATTATTGCTTCCTGAAGCCTTACACCAGTTTAAACCATTCTTACCATCGTCTACAGGCCCTGTATTACAGTCATCGTCAAGACAAGCTAAACCGCTTACTAAACTACTCCACAATAAACCTGTACGCTCATCACGCCATACCTCACGAGCACGACCACTTGTATGTACATCTGCTGTTCTTGTCACAAGCTTCCATACGCCTTGACCAGCATTTCCTTTAACTGTTCCATCCCATGTCGCATTAGCTCCAATTGTCACATGACCGGCACAATCTGCTATGCGATCTTCAATAGTAGCATTTACTGTAGGATTACCTGCATCGTAAACTCCACAAGTTAAGCCCCCCCAGCCTGTGCGATTCACAGAAACTGCACTCGTGCCAGTATAACCATCATCATCTTTTGTGATATTGGGGATAGCTCTATATACAGATAAGGAATAATCTTGGCCTGCATCATCTACAGATTCCTGAGATTGGCTCCATGCTGCCTGTCCACTGTCTCTATGAATATTGGAGGTCAATGCTGACGCTAGTCCACCGCCTCCACCGGAACCTGTATATGTTCCTAAGATTCCTAAAATGGTTACACCATTTTTAATATTAGATGCTGTAAGAGCAGGACTAGATACAGAGCACATTTTGCTTCCGTCATACTCTCCCGCAGGAATAGGTACTGAAAGTGTCGTGGTTAAAACAACATCGGTCGTTGACGCTGTAGATGGAATTGTACTTACTTTTGAGTCTCCGAACATCTGCGCACGAATTTCGCCGCAACCGGAAAGAAAAAGAGGTAAGCTAAATAATAAAACTACACTTCGAGCCTTGAGTGCTATTTTCTGACACGCTAGCTTAATTATCAATTCTTGATGATCAGCCGTATTTCTCATATTTAGCTCTCCTCAGAACTCGCTTCGGTTTAATTCCTAAACAACTTTATATATTTTCTCTCTTTGATACAGTTTCACTTCATTTTATGCGGACTATTAAATTTATTCTGTGTGGTTACTGCTTAAGACTCTCGTCTTATCCCGCGAGTTCGCTTCTTCAATCCAGCTTTCACATATATGGAGAACGTGCCTGTACGAACTCCCGTACGGCTTAAAAACTTACGAATACATCCCAACTATTCAATTTCTCTTTGTCTTTCTAAAAACATCTGTTCGTAAGAAGGCTAAGAAAAATAAAGGCATGCTGAAAGCTTCAAATTACTAGGGAATGGCTCCATAAGGCTCTTGTTAATAATGAATTTTGTCGGAAATATTATGTTTTACGACCGACGAATCGCCGGTAACTCTCGATAAAAAAGTAAAAGGCGCGATCGTTAATTTTACATCGGGAGCTGGTTTACGCGGGCAGGAAAATCAGGTGACCTATGCAGCTACCAAAGAAGCTAGTCCTGCAATGACCCGAGCCGCTGCCGACGAATGAGCCCGCGATGGGATTCGAGTGAATTTAGTTTCAACGATTGCTCGGACTCCGGGAATTTCCGCATGGTCGAAAAACTTCCCGGAACAATATCAACATGTTTCAAACGGAATCCCGCTTAATTGTTTAGGAGATCCCGAACATGATATAGCACATGCTTCGTTAGTCTAAAGAGACGATACTACCTCTTTAAATCTTTCAGAAGATGGCTTGTCTCGACTAAATCGGGCCAGCTTTTTTCCCATCAAGGTATTTAGTTTTTTATATCGCTCTGCCGGAGCTGGATGCGTTTTAAACAACAAGCTGAACTGACTCGACTCTCCACTCTCAGAGTGCAAATCTTCTAAGACATACAACAAAGATCTCGGATCAAACCCCGCACGGCTAGCAATCACCACCCCCATGGCATCGGCTTCAAACTCATCGTTTTTATCTAAACCACGGGAATAAAGATCTGCTCCCGCACCCACAGCCAAAGACGCCACTTCTCTGATTGCAGCATCGGTTTTCAATTCTTTGGCCGCGAGATTTCCTAAACCTTTATAGGCTCCACTTTTTGACTCTTGTTGAATCGCGTGGATATGATGTCTCTTTAAAACATGGGCAATTTCATGGCTCAGGATATTAGCTAGTTCCGATTCGCTTTTACAGCGTTTAAAAACACCTTTAGAAATCAGAATCACTCCACCTGGCATCGAAAAGGCATTGTAGTCCATCGTCTCTGTAACCCCGAATCTCCAAGGAAGATCTGGTCTTTCACTGTGCATCGCAAGCCACATCCCGAGGTCATTTACATAACTTTGCAAATGGGAATTTTGTACTAAAGGACTTGCTCCTAAAATCCCCCCAGTAATACTATTACCGACGACGATTTCCTCCTCTTCTCCGACTTCGCGCGCCCCCTGCATAAAGTTACCCAAAGTTTGAGCTGTCGGATCATTCGATGACGCTAAACTGCGGGCAATCTCGGCAAATTGTTTACTGGCGCAGGCACTTAATAACAAAGTCACAGCAACAAAGATTAGCTTTTTCATCTATTTCCCCTTTTCCAAATATTCAACTTCACTTGAGCTCAAAGAAGCTTCCGAAGCAAAATCACGAGCGTTCATTTTCGAAGATCTATAGGGTTCTAAAGTCTTTGTAGCGTCAGCATTGGCGACAATATTTTTTACATTCTCCTCTGTCAGACCTTTAACTCCCGTCACGCGTTTTTCATTGAGATTCATATAGTGATTCCCTCGGGGATCCACGGACTCTTTTTTCTCCGATGTGATCTGATAATTTCTTAACCAGCCCTGACGGCCAGCTGGAGTTTCTACGAAGGACCAAATACCCTGCTTTTTTAAAACTTTGACTTTCGAATTCTCCGCTAAAGTTTCAACAACTGGGGAGTTAAATTTGTCTTGCTCTAATATGGACACCTTGCCTCGAACCACTTCGGCCTGTGCAGACATTCCCATCACAAAAATCAAAACACTAAGCATCACTATTCCTTTCCACGGCATATAATAAAATTTTTTGAACCCGCCCCTTGACGGAGTGATAACCTTTTTCGGTAAAAATAAAATTCTCATTTTCACGAATGCTTTCATAAACTTCGTGGGAAATTAAAATTGGTGCGATTTCTTTAGTCAGCCCCTCAATGCGGCTGCCAATATTTATGGTGTCACCAATAACTGTGTATTCCATCCGCTCTTTTGACCCAAGGAATCCGACAACCGCCTGACCGTGATGAATACCCACCCCAATTTCCAATCCCATTGAGTCTGCATTCGTTTTCATCTCCAAGGCCGCAGCCACCGCATGGGCGCAAGC
>JBHIVS010000090.1:0-9338 GCA_041987885.1 Pseudobdellovibrionaceae bacterium
TAAAATGGTTGGAATGGATTGCAAATTATTATCTATATCCAATTGGGCCTGTTTGCATGGGAGCTTTCCCTTCTCTCAAAAAACAAACCAAAGCAAGAGCAAGTAAGCGGGCACCAGTCATTCCTCAACTCGAGGCGGATTCAAACCTCCCCCTTACCGACGAACAAAAGATCTGCTTTGAAAGTATCGCTGCAACCGAGGGATACGGAACTCATTTATTATTTGGGGTTACAGGCTCTGGAAAAACTGAAGTGTATCTGAGGCTTCTTGAGAAAGTACTCAATGAAGGCAAACGAGGAATTGTTCTTGTTCCTGAAATTTCTCTGACTCCTCAACTCATTCAAAGATTCGTTCGTCGTTTCGGAGACAAAGTTGCTAGTTTACATTCTCAACTTACGGACCGCGAAAGAACCAATCAATGGTGGGACATGGTCAGTGGAGAAAAAAAGATTTTAATTGGCGCGAGATCCGCACTATTTTGCCCCATTGAAGATCTAGGCATTATAATTGTCGACGAAGAACACGAACCGAGCTTCAAGCAAGATGAAAAATTAAAATACAATGGGCGTGATTGCTCTGTGGTTCTGGGAAAATTATTAAATATTCCCGTTGTGCTTGGATCGGCAACCCCAAGTTTAGAAACTTGGAAAAATGCTGTCGAAGGCAAATACCACATTCATCGTTTATCAAAACGCGTGGCCAATCGAGCACTTCCTGATATCGAAGTCATCGACTTGCGTAAGCTTAAAGATGACGACGAGCAAAAGTTACTGATTCAAACAAAATATTCTCACCTCCCTTTTTGGATGAGCCCTACTTTGTATGAGCGTTTGCATGAAGTTATGGAAAAGGGCGATCAAGGAGCTTTATTTTTAAATCGTCGAGGCATTGCACAAATGGTAGTTTGTCCCTCTTGTGGTCATACCAAAGAATGCCCCAACTGCTCTATTTCCTTAACTCTACACGCTCACTCTCATCTTATTTGTCACTATTGTGACTATCATGAAAATTTCAAATCAAAATGCTCGGACTGCCACGAGGGAACCGTAGAGGCTATTGGACTTGGAACAGAATTAATTGAAACTGATTTAAAACGATTATTTCCAGATAAAAATATTGCGCGTGCAGATAGAGATGAAATTCAAAATCGTGCGGATCTTGAACAACTCATCCGCGAAATGGAAGATGGGACCATCGATATCTTGGTCGGCACTCAAATGATCGCTAAAGGTTTGGATTTTCCAAAACTTAAACTTGTAGGATTAGTTTTAGCAGACGTTGGTTTTAATCTTCCGGACTTTAGAGCGACAGAACGAAGTTTCCAATTAATCACTCAAATGAGTGGAAGAAGTGGTCGTCATGTTAAAGAAGGTGAATCAGCAGGAAAAGTTATTATCCAAACTTTTAACACTGAACATGAAAGCATTCTCTTTGCTAAAAATCATGACTTTGAAGGTTTTGCAAAACAAGAGCTCGACGTCCGAGAGGCTTTGAATTATCCCCCTTGTGGAAAGCTGATTAGTTTTAGGATTCAAGGTACAAAACTAGATCGAGTAGAAACCGCAGCAAGACTTTTAGCCAGAAGAGCTGAGGCACTTAAAACGCGTCACGGGCAATATGCCGGCGTAGAAATTTTAGGTCCCGCAGAGGCGCCTCTTTCAAAACTGCGAGGTCAGTTCCGCTACCATTTGCTTTTAAAGTGCACCCAATTCAATGTTGTTAATCCTTTTGCTAAACAACTTTTAGGCGATCAAAGCTGGCTTCCGGCTGGTGTAAAAATATTGGTCGACATTGATCCAATGAGTTTGCTTTAAGAATCATTTTTCCTCTAAAATACCAAGAGGAAGTAAAAATGATTCAATGCCCGAGATGCTCTATACAAGTTACCGAACTTCACCCAGTCGATCCTGAGGTTATTCAAAAACTCAGTGCAGCTGGTGAAGTAAACATTCCTCCTGAGGTATGTGTCGGCTGTATTGCTGATTTAAAAAAGACAGCGGTCACCTCAAGCGGCAGTGTTTTAATGAAGCAAGAAAAAGCACGCGAACAACATCGACTACAACTCTGGAAAAGTCGCGTAGCTTTAATAAAAAAAGCTCGCCAGTGCATGAGCCTAAAACAGTATTCCGAAGCTGCGATTGCTTACGAAAAATATTTGAAAATTCTTGATATTGTTTTTGAAGTAAAAAAGGGCGATACCCTAAGACCCGAAGCCTTTAAAGAAAGTGCAAGAACCACTGAGCTTACCGTCGTTGCTTCTGTTTACTGGGATCTACTTCGTATTTATGATATTAATGAACGCTATCAAGATCGAATGCAAAGAAGCGCTCGCCAGTTAGCAATGTTCATACAATTCACACCTGTGTATCCAGACATTCTTCGCAAAGCAGAACTCTTCAAAAAAACTGCGAAAAACCCTGCCATAGTAAAACAATTCTTAAAAATGGCTAACAAGGAAAGAGCTCGTTGCTTTATCGCCACTGCCGCTTTCGAATCTCCAGTGGCTCCAGAAGTAGTTGCCCTAAGAATTTTTAGAGATAGCAAGTTACGAGTTCATCCGACAGGACGGGCCTTCATCGCATTTTATTACAAACACTCGCCTACAATTGCACGTTTTCTAGACAGGCATGAATTCCTAAAACCCTACATTAGAGCGGCTTTAAGGTTGTTGATCAAATGCGTTAGGTAAAAAGTTTTTCGGGTTCATCCTTGCAAAGAATCCTTTCTTTGAGGAAGGTATTTCTATGGCACATATTTATGATTACGCAATTATTGGAAGTGGTTTAACAGGTCTTAGTATTGCAGCGGGACTTAGCAAAGAAACTCAGAATATCGCTCTTATTGAAGCGGCTGACCACTCGTTTGGATCTAACAAAACAGTTCAATTTCCCACAGGCCCACTCAACAACGGCATTCGCTTTATCCCTGATTCAGTATCTGCCAATAAAGCAATGAAGTTTATTTCTACTCTTTTGGGTGTAAACACAGTGGAAGACACTGCTGAAGCAGTTCCTGTCACTTACGAAAATGGCCAATTTAAATCATTCCTTGGTTTTGGCGATAATCCTCCGGCATTTTACGAAGAACTTAATTACTTCACCTCTGCAAATAGATTGAACCTAACTCTTGAGCCTTACGAATGGACTCAGATGTTAATGGAACAATTCAAAGGTGATTTTATGCCCAGATCTTATGTGACACGTTTTCATCAGGAAGAAAACAAAGTCAGTCACGTAACTATTAATGGTTCAAAAACTATCTACGCTAATAACTTTATATTTACGGGCAGTATCAAAGATCTTGCGATTTTGTTGCCTGACGATGTTCTTACAATTCGCGCAAAATCAAAGCTTGCAAAAAACAATTATTGGAATGCCTTATGCTTAGATATTTGTCACTCTCATGAAGTAACAGCCTCAGAAGCCGTTCACGTACTTAACGGCACAACTCAAGACGAAATCGGACCTTGCGCTGGTAAGTTTCTTCCTGCCGTAGAAATCGAAGGCCAAAAGCTCCAAGCTTCTCAATGGATTACTTTTCTTGAGCATGAAGTTGTAGAAGACAGTGAAGTTGTAGGGACGACTCTTAAAAAAATTAAGCGACAGATCAAAAGAGCATACCCAGAAGCCCTTGAAAACATAAAGCTTGAAAGAATTTTTGTAACTCCAATTATTTCTGGAAAAGGTGACCTTAAGTTAAATGCAAACTTAAGCCTTCCGAAACTTCCAAATTTATGGGTAGCTTCGGCTACGATGAATGCTCAAAAGAATTTAGTTGGAGCTCTTTTGCAGGCTGAAATGACCCTATCTGCCTTAGGATTCGCGATTACGGACAATGTCTTCGAATCCTCAGAGACCGAAAATCTCAGTTCCGACAAATTAGAAGACCTAGAAGCTTAGGAAAAAGCAGGCCCAGAAAGCCTGCTTTTTTTGTTTTCCACAGTCTTATCCACATGAGTATATATTTTATAAATAATTGAAATTATTAAATTATATAAAAACAACGTGTCTTTTCAAAAAAACAAAGTGCTATAAGTACGATTCCCTCTTCGTTTTACTTCGTCCTTTCAGACAAACAATCCCACTAAAAAACCCGTATTTATAGGCTTTTTCAGACAAAGATCTGTTGCCGCCCCTAGTTCTATATGATATTCCGAGAGTCCAAACAATAAGCACCCACAGGCATTAACTGGTCCCCCAAAGTACTGAAATAGGGGGTCTTCCGGCGAGAAAAAGAAGCTGGCTCTACCTGCGGGGACGATTAACCAGAAAGGATGTACTAACATGGCTCAAGTTACCATGAAAGAAATGCTAGACGCTGGAGTTCACTTCGGACACCAAACACAGCGTTGGAACCCAAAAATGAAACCTTATGTTTACACAGCTCGCGGTGGTATCCATATCATCGATCTTCAAAAGACTGTTGTACGCGCTAACAAAGCTGCTGAGTTCGTTAAAGAAATCGCTGCAAACGGTGGTCGTTTGATCTTCGTTGGTACGAAAAAACAAGCTATCGAACCAATCCAAGAAGCTGCTGCAAAGTGCGGTCAATACTACGTAACTAAGCGTTGGTTGGGTGGCATGATGACGAATTTCGAAACGATCAAATCTTCTATCGATCGTCTTCGCAAAATCGACACTATGAAAGAAAAAGGTGAGTTCAATTACCTTACTAAAAAAGAACGTGCAAAACTTGAAAAAGAATATCTTCGTTTGACTGAGTTCTTGGCTGGTATCCGCGATATGAAGGAAATGCCTTCTGCTATGTTCGTAGTAGATCTTCCTAAAGAACACATCGCTGTTGCTGAAGCAAAACGTCTTGGTATCCCAGTTGTAGCTATCGCTGATACAAACTCTGATCCTGAGTCTATCGAATACGCTATCCCGGGTAACGACGATGCTATTCGTTCAATCAAATTATTCGCTAACTTAGTAGCTGATTCTTATCTTGAAGGTGCTAAAGAGTGGGAAAATACACTTCGCACTATGACTGATAAACAATCAGACGTAGCAAAAGAAGCTAAAGAAGAAGCTCCTAAAAAACGTGGTGCTAAACCTGCTGCTCCTAAAAAAGCTGCTGGTCCTGCTGTTGTTAAATCAGCAAAAGCTACTTCACGTAAACTTGTTGCGGCTGGTACAGCTGAAGAAGTTGAAATCGCTGCTGAACTTGAACAAGGTTCAACAGACGAGTCTGCTGAGTAATCTCCAGACGACAAAAGGGTGGCCATGCCACCCTTTCTTTTGTTACTCGTTTTAAACTAGAGACAATTATTTCTTAAACTATAAGGAGTTCTCCTAATGTCTATTTCTGCTACTCTCGTAAAAGAACTTAGAGAAAAAACAAGCGCAGGTATGATGGATTGCAAAAAAGCACTTGAAGCTACTTCGGGTGATTTCGAAGCAGCTATTGAATGGTTGCGCGTAAAAGGTCTTTCTTCAGCTGCTAAAAAAGCTGATCGTATTGCCGCAGAAGGTGCAGTAAATGCAGCTATCAACGGTAACACTGGTGTTGTTGTTGAAATCAACTCTGAAACTGATTTCGTTGCACGTAACGATGGCTTCAAAGCACTTGTTAGCAACCTTACAAACCACCTTATCACAACTGCTGATACTTCTGGGCCAGTGGCTGAACAAAAATTCAACTCTGACAATTCCAAAACTGTTGGTGACGTACTTAAAGAAGCTATCGCAACTATCGGTGAAAACATCGTAGTTCGTCGTTTCGAAAAATACGTTGGTACTGCTAAATCTTACGTTCACACATATGTTCATGGTGAAGGTAAAATTGGTGTAATGATTGAAGTAGCAAGTGACAACGTTAACGACGCTGTTAAAACTTTTGCTCAAGACGTATGTCTTCACATTGCAGCTCTTAATCCAATGGCTATTTCATCTGAAGCTATCCCTTCAGATGTTGTTGCTAAGGAAAAAGAAATCCTTACAGCTAAAAATCTTGAATCTGGAAAAAAACCTGAAATGGTTGAAAAAATCGTTGAAGGTCAAATCCGTAAATTCTTGGCTGAAAACTGCCTAGTAGATCAACCTTTCGTTAAAAACCCAGATATCAAAGTTGGCGATCTTGGAAAACAAGTTGGCGCAACTATCAAACGCTTTGTTCGTTTCGAACTTGGTGCTGGTATCGAAAAGAAAGTAACTGACTTTGCAGCTGAAGTTGCAGAGCAAATGAAAGGACACTAATTTGAAAGAGCCTGTTTATAAACGAATTTTGCTAAAGTTAAGTGGTGAAGCTCTTGCAGGATCGCAAGGTACCGGTATTAACACTGCTACAATCCAACAGATTGCGCAGGATGTGGCGGAAGCGTTTAATTCAGGTATTCAAATAGGTCTAGTCATCGGCGGCGGCAATATCTATCGTGGTGTTGCTGCCTCTGCAGAAGGCATGGACAGAGCAAGCGCCGACTACATGGGAATGCTTGCCACTTGTATCAATGCTCTTGCACTTCAAGATGCCCTTGAAAAAGCAGGTGTACCGACTCGCGTACAAACTGCAATCGAAATGGCAGAAATTGCCGAACCTTATATTCGCAGAAAAGCTATCCGCCATTTAGAAAAAGGTCGTATCGTTATCTTTGCAGCAGGAACTGGAAATCCGTTCTTCACGACCGACACTGCAGCTTCTCTTCGTGCAATGGAAATCAATGCACAAGTTATCATGAAAGCAACAAAAGTAGATGGCATCTATGATAAAGATCCAGCCAAACACACTGACGCTGTAAAATATGATAAAATCAGCTACATTGAAGTCTTAAGCAAAGGCCTTCAAGTTATGGATTCAACAGCGATCAGTATGTGCATGGACAACAAACTTCCTATTATTACTTTCAACCTGAATAAGCCAGGAAATATCATGAAAGCAGTAATGGGCGAAAAAATCGGAACTCTAGTAGTATAGTTCTGACAACGCATTTAGGAGACAACTATGGCAATTGCTACTATTAAAACTAATGCTCAAGCAAAAATGGATAAAACTATCAATGCACTTGTTGAGGAACTAAAAAAAGTTCGTACAGGTCGCGCTCAAGTTTCTATGCTTGATGGAATTCGCGTAAATTACTATGGAACTCCATCTCCACTTTCTCAAGTTGCATCTATCTCTACTCCAGATGCTAAATCATTTCTTATCGCACCTTGGGAAGCTGCTATTCTTAAAGAAATTGAACAAGCCATTATCAAATCAGACATTGGCATGGCCCCGATGAATGATGGCAAAGTTATTCGCCTTAAAGTTCCTGACCTTACTGAAGAGCGCCGTAAAGACCTTGCTAAGCAAGTTAAAAAAATTGCTGAAGAAGCTCGCGTTGCTATCCGCATGACCCGTCGTGATGCAAATGACGAAGTAAAAAAACTTCAAAAAGATAAACTTATCAGTGAAGACGAAGGCAAAAAGGCCGAAGCTGACGTTCAAAAAGTAACTGACGATTTCATCAAAAAAGTAGACCAAATCGCGGACGAAAAAGAGAAAGCTATTCTTACCATCTAATTCCATGAATAGTTCTTTATTGCCGAATCATATTGCTATCATAATGGACGGAAATGGGCGTTGGGCACAGCTCAAACGCCGTCCGCGTTCTTTTGGACATATCAAAGGCACGCGTGTAGCAAAAAAAATCATCACGGCATGCTCACGAAAAAAAATTAAACACCTTACTTTGTATGCCTTCAGTACAGAAAACTGGCTAAGACCAGAAGCCGAAGTAGGTTTGTTGATGTTGATTTTACGTCGCTATCTAAAAAAGGAAACTGAAAATCTCGTCAAAGAAAATATCAAATTTTCAGTAATCGGTGATCTCCAAAAAATTCCAACAGATGTTGCTTCTGCTATTGAAAAATCTATGGCAGCAACTGCTCATTGCACTGGTCTCAATCTTGTTTTTGCTCTCAGCTATGGCTCTAGACAAGAAATCACAAAGACAGTTCAAGAGCTTGCCAAACATGTTGCTGCTGGAGAATTAAATCCTGCTGATATCACAGAAGAACTAATTACAAAAAATCTAAGCACCTACCCAACTCCAGATCCTGATTTGGTTATCCGCACAAGTGGAGAACAAAGACTGTCGAATTTCTTGCTATGGCAAGCTGCTTACACTGAGTTTTACTTCACTGATATCCTCTGGCCAAACTTTTCTGAAGCTGACCTAGATACAGCCATCAGCGATTATTCAAAAAGACAACGCCGCTTCGGAAAGGTACAGAATAATGAATTCAACTCTGAAAAGTTTTTTAACTAGAACCATTTCCGCTGTTGTCGCCTTATTAATTATTATCTTTGTTTGTTATTACTTTAAAACAGAAGGTCTCATCAGCCTTATTGTGGTTGCCATTTTTATTGCGAACTATGAATTTACAAAAATTATTTTTAAAGATGTTAAA
The DNA here is from genome assembly GCA_041987885.1 of Pseudobdellovibrionaceae bacterium. GTDB lineage: Bacteria > Bdellovibrionota > Bdellovibrionia > Bdellovibrionales > Bdellovibrionaceae > Bdellovibrio. Next base: position 8,391 of record JBHIVS010000090.1, read on the forward strand.
AGTCTAACTTATAAAAGCTTATTCTTTGGTGCCTCAGGCATTCTCTTTTTAGCAATGGGCTTTTTACCTCGCTCAGCTTCTCCTTTATTTTTTCCCGTTATTGCCGTGTTATTAACGACTCTGACCCTGATGACATATCATAAAAAATCATCTCTCCCCGACTTACTCTCTCTGATCACACGCGCTGTTTTGGGGTTATTTTATGTTGGAATATTACCAGCTACAGCACTTTGGATTGCGCAGAATCCCTCTGGCATTCAGTGGTTTATATTTTTACTAGCCGTTGTTTTTTCTGGAGATACTTTTGCCTATATTTTTGGAGTTCTTTTTGGGAAAACAAAAATTATGCCCACAGTTTCTCCAAAAAAATCCCTAGAAGGCGCGATGGGTGGACTTTTAGGATCTGCGGCTGCAGGATCTATTTTCTGGTACTTCCTAACAGATCATCAGACCTCCGTAGGTCTTTTTATTTTAACAGCACTGATCGCAGGATTCTGTGGACAATTCGGAGACTTCTTCGAATCTCTTATCAAAAGAGTCGCAGATGTGAAGGATTCTGGGAAAATAATGCCGGGCCATGGTGGAATACTCGATCGTATTGATGCTGTGCTTTTTGCTAGTCCAGTGATTTTGCTAGCAATTTATTTACTCGGCCTTTAGTCGTCTCACAGAGAAACGTCGAGACATTGTAAAATATCAAATAAAACTTCTCCAAAAATATTCATAGTGCTTTTATAGTGTCCTTATGAATATTTTTTCTTTTCTACAATCTGGTCTTTCTGCAGTAGTTCCATTTATTATCCTTTTAGGAATTTTAATCTTCGTCCACGAACTAGGGCACTTTATCGTCGCAAGATGGTGTGGAGTTCGCTGTGAAGTTTTTAGTTTAGGCTTTGGCAAAAAGCTACTCACATACAAACGCGGCGATACAACTTATGCTATTTCTGC
>JBHIVS010000091.1:0-9313 GCA_041987885.1 Pseudobdellovibrionaceae bacterium
AGTTGGAGCTGGCTCTTCGTCTTCAGTATCTTCACCAGCAAGTGCTCCTAGAAAGTCAGCCAACTTTGCCGAGTTTGTGTTTAGTACTCGAACTTCAATACCCGCCTCTTCAAGGGCGGCAACTGCCTTGTTGATTGCTGGCGACTTGTCATACGCCATAATGACTACTGGGTGCATTATTCAACCTCTGTTATGCGAACAATTTTCGCGTTCTTGAATTTGTCTCTGTTGATCTTGATGCCAAAGACGTGACGAGCGTGCGCTTTATCAACAAGGGCGTCATATGTCACTTCAGAAGAAGCAACACCGTTGCCACTTGGATCATCGTACTTGAATGCGACTTTAAACTTCTTCTTGCCATTCGACTCAAAGATGCCTGCCATTTCTTGAATGCGACGGCGTGAGTAAAACGCATCCATTTCTTGCTTAGCAACAAGTTGATCTTCCTCAGGCTCTTCAGCCTCAATCACTTGAACCGGGGTCAGGTGTTCAGCCTGACAAGCAAGTTTGATTTTGTCAAACGAGAGACGTTTGACCATTTTGTATGTGCTATTTGATGTTGTTTGTTCGTTCCTAATGCTAACTGACAAAACAACATCAACGCATACACATGGATCCAATGGATCAAAGTTTACGACGTTCGCCTGATCCACCCACACACTGATGTGATCAACTTTCGCAGTGTTTACTTCCTTTGGAACTTCGATTGCAGCTGTTACGTCGTAAGACGGTTGATCGGCCGCAATGGCACCAACCCCTGTCATGGGAAGGTTGATAGCGAATTCGTTCAGAACACCTGACATTAATTTCTCCGAATATGGGTTTGATCTTCTATTTAGCTGCCGGATTCACTTAATGGTCGGAAGAATCTTGTCACAAAAAATTCTAATGCGCTGAACCAGCCCGTCAATGTGATCTTCAATATTGACGACGAACTCCTGCGGCATTCCGCCAGCGGAACTCATCAAGATTACGCCTTGACGAATGTCGGTTCCAAAGAGCTCATTATGGGCGCAAGCGTAAAAACAAAGTTGCAGTTTGTATGAGTAGATATCCGCGTCTGACTTGATGCGGCTGGCTGTCTTAAAGTCAATAATTGAAGGCACCTTCTTGTACTCGCCAATGCAGTCAAAGCGGCCTGCTACCTCGAGAGTTGGAGAGTAAATGGATTGCTCCTGCCCCCATACTTCGTTGATTTGTCTGAGCTTCAGCTTCATGGCATTAAATCCCGCAATTGCTTGTTGCGGGATTTGATTACCATGCTCGTCTGGTGCGAGGAGGTCTTCACCCTTGAGGAAGCGCTCGGCAAGTAAGTGAACCGCGGTTCCATAATCCGTGGCCTCTTTTGATTTCTTTGCTGCTGCAACTGGGCCGAGAGAGTCTTGCCACCGCTTTAGCGCAGCAACTTTTTCAGGAGGCTCTGAACCACCAAGGACGGTGGTTATTGACGGAAATGCTCCATGAGGCGTGTGGTACCATCTGAGACCCATCTCATTTGTTGTTGGATAGTCTTCATATGGGTACTTCATGGTTTATTCCTTGTCATTCAGCCTTCTCAATCTAATTGACACAGATTTTCTGCGTGTCAATTTTGATTTGAGCGCTCTAATTAATTTGTGTCTTTTTGCTGCAGCACTTAGTTTAGCATGAAGCTGACCGCTCACCGGAGGTTTATGCGCGGTGGCTGGATTAGAAACAACCTGACCTTTATGTCGGCCAGTTGTCACACGATACCCACGCTTAATTTTGCTGCCAACTCTTTTGAATGCTGGGCGAAGAGATTCGTTTACGTTCTCATCTTCAAAGTCAGAAAAGGCATCTACTGGCAAGATAATACCATCTGGATACACTTTATCGTCAGTTCTTTTAAGGATGACGTGGTCTTGTTTAGGGATTACCAGAACAATGTTGCCGCTTTCATCTCTTATTTTTCCCGGTGTTTCTGAGTTCAGGACGTCAATGAACGCATCAACTTGTTTTGAGGAAAGCTGTAATAAGAAATCATTACTGCTGAGAAGTAGCCCACCGGCTAAGTGAGCTACATTCCATCCATCAACCTTGATCGGTTTCACAGGCTAAACCTTATGTTCTGCTGGGCCTAAGGCCCAGCATTTGTCACTTGAAGTCTCTGGCGCTCGGACCACGCCCCATCTCTGCAGCATTGCGGGCGCGTTGCATTGGATCTTCGCGCATGTCGTTAGCGGATGGAGAACTTTCCTTCCAACCCTTTGGGCGACCACCTGTCTTAGCGTTCCACGTTCTGAGAACGTTTGCATAATCGACAGCTGCCTTGTAGCCTTCCTTCGTGTTAGGGAAGTGCTTGGCATGAATGGTGCCATCCCAAGGACTATCAATACCAACACGAAGAGACTTAGTGTCAGAGTCAGCCTCTGGATCAACGCCAATAGTAAGTACTGTTTCTTCATGTGAACCAGCCCCATCATAAGAGGCGATCATAGCGGGGCCAGATAGCGGTTCTTCCAGATGGTGCTTCTTTGCCTCAGCGTCTACCATAGCTTCTAGAGCGCCGAAAGCCTCCATCAACAGCCCTTCATTTAGCGCCTCTTGCATTCTGTCGACGTCTTGGCCTGCCTGCTTGCGAGTTCCACGCTCGACTAGGCTAATTAGACCAGCAATTCTGGCTTCAATCATGTTGCGGTTAGTCAAAGTCATCTTCTTTTCACGAAGAGCCTTGATTAAAAGGGCGCGGCGAGGGGCAAGGATACTTTCAGGGACACCAAGCGCAACAACTAGAGAAACAACTGCCTGAGCAAAGTCATCCTGACCGACGTCAATGCTCTCCTCAATCTGTTTTGTGGTCAGACCAAAAACCTTAGCAAGAGATCTCAGGGTAAATTCTGCGTTGCTATTTGCCTCAATGTTCGCCGCCGCCTTAGCGAGGACAGAACCGACTGGACTGCCGCCCTCAACAGTCACAAGTTCTTCTGGGAATCCAAGAAAAACCATGACTGTCTCAAGAACTTTTTGTGTATGACCACCGCGCTTCGCGGACTCCGTGATGGCCATTGACTTAACTGCGTCAAAGAATTCGTTAAACGCGTTTTGAGCGCGGCCGGGTCTTCTAAGCAAATCACCTGCAGATCTGACTGAATCAATAAAACCCTCAGCATTCTGGACATATCGTCCTGGGACTCCTAACGCAGCGAACAATTGAACAATCTTTCGTTCATAAGGACGACGCAAGACGGAGATAATTCCCTTCCAGGGAGTGTCAAGAGAGACCTCAGTTTTTTCTTCGCTCTCAGCGAGCCTTGGTGTGAAAGAATAATGTGCCTTAGCTGTCACACCATTTTTCTTCTTTGCTAGAAGTTCAGCGCACGTTCTTGCTTCGTCTTCTGATTCAAAGTACTTCACCGCGCCATTTTCTTGATAAAGGTATTGGCGGCGGCCCAGGGTGCCACCAGTCATAAGGCAGTCAACGACGTACTTTCCCTTAGTTTGTTGGTGGGCGGCAACGTGTTGGTCAACATCATTACGTAGATCTTTAGTGGCTTCGGCCAAAGATGCGATCAAGCTGAGTTTCATAGTCTTCAATCCTTCTTCTGTAACTTCTTTCTTTGGCTTTTTACCAGCCTTCTTTTCCTTCTTGGAATCAGATCCAGATTCATCTTCTTCAGATTCATCTTCTTCAGATTCATCTTCTTCAGATTCATCTTCTTCAGATTCATCTTCTTCAGATTCATCTTCTTCAGATTCATCTTCTGAATCAATGATTTCCGGCCCCACGGGCTCATCTTCTTTAGAATTGGAGATGTCCTTCAACAAACTAGAAGACTCTTCATCAGACTCTTCATCAGACTCTTCATCATCATCTGCAGGAAGGGCGTCTGTCAGTTCGTCTTCGATGTCCGATTCCTCTTCGTCGTTTGAGTCGGTTGATGGAGCGGCGTTTTCGTCATCACCCATGAAAGAAGACAAATCATCGTCAATGCTGACGTCATCCTCTGGATTCAAGGCGCTTCCATCAACAGGTTCGCCAGAGTTATCTGTAGGCCAAACCACATCGACAATATCAAATTTAGTGGCAAGACGATTTAGAGCTGCTTCACTGTCATCATCAACACCGAGAAGCGTAGAAAGTTCTTGTTCGAATTCGTCAGCCTGTGTTGCATTCACATACACTTTGATTAGGTCGCCATCTTCCGTTTCAATAGCAAACCCAACCGTATCGACTTCATCGTTTAATTCATGCGCTCGCTCAAGGTAATCATTGATCGCTGATCCAGTTAAGTCCTTTTGCGAGTTGATCATGTTCCGCATAAGGCTAAATCTAACGTCAATGGTCTTAGTATCGTCTTGGCCTGCAGCCGTTCCATCACTCGTTTTCAGATCCTTCTGAAATTCGCCGCGGGAAATTTCATTTAACAGTTTCATTTTTGCTTCCGTGTATCTGGGAATTTCATCGCTAAGGCTTTCACCACCTCTGGATTGCGCTTTCTCTTAATCACCACACGATTTCCAATTTTATGCGGGGCCGATGAAATATCTGCTGATGTTGTCGCCGCCGCAAACTGATTAGGGTCAGAGCTCGCTTTAGCGTCGTCTTCTACTAACGAAACAACAGATTTCAGTAAACTTGCTTCTATGACCATTTGTGTGTTGGTTCCAGTTGCGTTAATTAGAAGATTTTGTTGAATAACTCGCACTCGATTGAAAAGAACTGATCGCGGCACAAATTGCATAGCGTAAAAATACAACTTGCTGATCGCTTTTACCTTCTCATCATGAGAAAGATCAGGCCAACGCACCATCCAATCCAGTAAGCTATTTAGCCTGTCAGATCTTAGGCCAGCCAGGTCAATAAGACGCTGGATTGTTTTTCGGTGATCTATCCAATCTACTTTCACATCCTTGCTGTATGAAAAATCCATGTGCAAGAATTTCCACCATGAGTGAACAATGTGGCGGGTGCTAGAGAATAGGTCGGTCTGGACCTTCTTTGGTAGGTCCTTCTTAACATCTGTCTTTGTGTTACGCCAAACAACATATCCCCAGTGGTTCAGCGGGCTCATATCACGCGACCATCTCTTAAGAGACATATTCTTTCTATCTCTAAGAATTCTCATACCGATAGTGTCGCTCTCATGGTAGATGAGCATCGTCATAAAAACTGTGGCAAGATAAGCATTTAGGATTTGAAACTTATCCTTACCATGATATTCACTACGGTCAATGTCGCCGAAGGTAGCCTTCTTTTCAAGAACCAGGGATTCTTCTAGATCCTCCGGTTGATGTAAAGCTTTGGCATGTTGGCCATACAGGGTCGCAACGAGCTGTGCAAGAGATTTAGTTTTCTTGACACGCTCAAATGTTTCAATCAGGTGCTTCCTAGCCTCGGCAAAAGTTAACAGGGTGCGCTTGACGGTGTCTGGAGATAAACCAATCTCTTTACCATTCTTCAGTTTCAAACGGTATTCATCTTGATGATCTTTGAAATCTTCAAGCTTCTGTTTAAGTTGCTTAGAGGTATCAGCGATAATGGCCAGGATTTTCTTTTTCAGCGCAATGAAATCGTCAATTCCCTGCATCGTATCAGCAAAGTTCTTGACGGTTTCTTCAGGTGTATTACCTTTTGTTGCACTGAAAGCTTTACGTGCATTCGACGCCTTGGCAAGCTCACGGTTACCAAATACCTCGGCAATTCTGATTCGCATCTCTCCAATCAAACCGCCTCTAGCTTCAAGTGATGCATCAGGGTCTAGTGTGTTCAGGGCGCTTTGAACAGATTGACGAACGTGCTGGTTGAATTTGTTGATAGCGGTAAACACGTCCTTGTCAACGATCTTGATCTGATTTCCAGACTCTGGATCTCTAAGTACGATGCCTTCAATTCCAATGTCGTCTTTATCGTCGATAGTCTTGTCTGTTAAGCCGCTTCTAATTTTGCGAACAACTTTGTCCAGTAAAGCGTTCTTGATAGGCAGTTTAAATTCAGTTTGAATCTTTGCTAGGAGCTCAGTGCGTTTCTGCTTTACTTCATCTCTGGAAGACTTGTCAATTTTTTGCAAATTGACTGATGCCAATTCTCTGTTAGTCATTCCTGCACCAGAATCCTGATCTAAGAATGATTCAAGTTTGGCAACCAGACCGGAGATATGCGATTCTGCCTTCAGATGCTGACTGTCAATTTTATGCGGTGCTGTGAACTTAAAAGAAAAACTATCCTGAACCTCAGAAAGCTGTTCACCGTCGGCGGTGTCAACCAAAACTGTAGAAGCGTCTACTGTCTGGTTCATCAGTTTTGCCGCCAATTCATTCGCTACGGAGTCAGCTGTCCCGTTGACTCCACGTAGGAACGCGATGAAGGACATGCCGTCGGCGCCGTAAATGACACTATTAGGCTGCCTGCCGAACATCACCTCGGCCTCAACCGTGTCGCCTGGTCTAAGTACTTGCTTTAACTCCTGCTCTTTAACCGCAATGGCGGCGTGAGCAGCTCTAAATTGGTTGAAGGCAGAGACAAGTGGCCAGTCTTCAGGTTTGAAACGGCGATCAGCATTTTTTCGTTTGCCTTCTCTAGACGTAAACAGTTTGCCATTCTCGTCTAGACCTACCCACAAATTTGCGCCGTCAAGCTTTTCTTGCGCCACCATTTGTGGCAACTTTTTCAAGGCGCCAATGAACTCGTCGAGTGGCAAGTCCTCAACGTGTGTGATTGATTCTGAAAGGGCTCTGCGGATGATTGTCATATGTCTTGTATTTAGCCCAAAAAGGGCAGAAACATCTGCCCTTTAGTTGCCCCAATTACTTGAGTAAGTTACGCGACAACTTACTCAGCTGCTGGTGTGGCCTCTGCCTTAGCGGCCAATTCAGCCTTAACTGCCTGCGTGATTTGCGAACCGACAGTCTGTAGTGCAGCTTGGCACTTCATCGCTTCAAGTTGCGCCTTCTGAAGGTCAAGGGAGATAGCATTGTAGATGCTAACAGCCTGCTGAACTTCTTGGCTGAATTGTGCGACAGCGTATTCAACGTTGTCAACAGTGATCGTGCGATTTTGTTCCATATGAAATCTCCTATAAGTATATTGCTTTGCAGCGATGTGGTATTTATGGGGCCCGGCGAGGTGCCGGAACCCGAATAGTTATTTCCGCTTGATCAAATCGTCAAGGTTGTGCGTTGTTTGACCAGGAACTACATCCGATAGAGTTAGAACCTGACGCTCGTTGGCCTTTGGCTTCTTTCCATTTTGAGGAAGCGATGGCCTTTCGACTTTCGAAACGAAGTTCAATCCAACATCCGTGATGAGAAGTGCTTCAGCGTCCCAACCCATGACTAGCTTCTTATTCACCGCGTTAGAGTTACGCGACTTCAAGAATTCAAAGCGGTATTCCCCAGCGGCGTCCATTGCTTCATCTTTGACTAGAGCTATCACCAAGTCTGATGTGTTGATCTTTGAGATACCGCCCTGAATGTGATCCTGCCCAAGGCTCTTCTGTTCTCGAGTGGCTTCAATGGCTCCGCGACCCAGCTGAGAAGCGCTGATCATCAAGCAATCGAAATCGAAACCGATAGCACGAACTTCTTCAGCAACATACTTGTCCTTCAGGAACATATTGTCGCCACTGGTGCGTTGTACGGACGCCATGAGGTCCAAGTAGTCAACGATGACGAAGTCAGGCTTGAAACCATGAACAGCCTCAAGTTCGCGAAGATAGCTGATGATGTGATCTGCGGTAGTGCTGCCTTCACGCATGCGCTTCACGAAGAACCGGCCAAATCCCTTTTCTCGGGCCATTTCGACGGCTTGACCAACTTTCAACTTATTGGCGAAGATGTTTTTGCCGCTGATTCGGCTGATCATAGAGTCAAGACGTTTTGCCACAACTCTGTCGCGCATTTCTAGCGAGATGTACACGCCATTTAATCCGCGCTTCAGAAGGTTGTACCCCATGTTCAGCATGGCAACCGACTTACCACCACCTGAGTTGGCGGTGAACAGAACAAGTTCTTGTCGACCAACGCCCCCACCGATCATTTCATCAACAGAATCCCAACCAGTGCTGATGAGAACTTCAGCTTCTTCAGACTCAGTCAGACGACCAAGTGGGTCAGCAAAGTAATCCACACCAAGGTCTGTGTGCAACTGCACCTGCGTGGCAAGCTTGATCTGGTTGACCATCTTGCCAAGCTCACCCTTTTCAATTAGTGCGGGTGCGGCGAGGACGGCTTCAGTAACAGCGCGAATTTGGCAGAATGAAGCAATTTGCTCTGCAACGAACTGCGCATCTTGAGGTGGCAGTTGCACAGGGTCAATATTGAGTTTGGTCCCAGCATGGAACACCACCTGAGATGGAACACCTCGTTGCTTCTGGTAAAAATCCTGCATGAACGCAACAGCGTCTTGCAGACCACCGTCAAAATACGTGGGCTTCAGTAGATGCTGGACGCGGGCAAAAAGTGCCGGGTTTCCAAGCATCGAAGAGATGTACAGCTTTTGTGCTACATCATCTATGAGAATATCGCTCATGACTTCCTTTTCTTAGAGTTGTATCTGTCGAGCCACTTTCCAAAAGCTGGCCAAACCGGATCATCTTCGCCTTTTGGTTCGTATTCCAAGCTTTGGCTCATGTTTCGGTAAAATACCGGGCCGGTGTAGTCATGAAACGACACCCACACATACTTATTTCCGACATGCAGGCGGCCAACAGAGTTGCAGCACATAACGCCTATGTACCCGGGGCCAGAGAAAGAAATGCACGCCATCTTATTCCTTTGGCACCCAACGCAGTACTTTGCGATAACCTATCTGGTAAACTGCGGCGATATCTTCGGCGCCCAGCATGATGGGCTTATTTTTGTCTGATGCGTTAGTCCAAGTATAAGAACCACCTTTCACATGGAATTCGTATGCTTCAAAATCATGAACATAACCAGATTTGTAAACGATTCGGATTTTAAAGATTGGAACAAGCTTAATCATTTTCTTCCTGTCATTTTTGCTAAGGCCAATTGCATACCTAGCTCAAGTTTAGATTTTACAGAAATGCCATCGGTGTGTTTGAATTTACTTGGGACAGTTGCGTTTTTCATCAAATCCCAAATAGTCAATAACTTACCACGTACTTGAACGCTGCGATTCACGTCACCTGCGCCCATATCAGTGAACGTGATTTCCCATCCGTTTTCCAGGGCCATTTCAGCTAAAGAGCCGCCATTATGGTCTCGGTCGACGACCACGATTTTTCTTCTTCGTGATCGGTTCAGAACTTCTAGTTTTGCTTCATTGAGTTTTGAACCGAGCAAAGCAACACCATCAAGCGGTTCCGCGTCGAAAATGCCCTCAGTGATAAAC
>JBHIVS010000092.1:0-9293 GCA_041987885.1 Pseudobdellovibrionaceae bacterium
CCGCCCGCAACGACGAGCCGGCCCGGCCGCGCCCCGATCTGCTGGAAGCGCTCGAGCAGGTCGGCAAGGCTCCCGGCGAGGCGCCGAAGGCCGCCGCTCCGGCGCCCGCCGCGCCCGCGGCCCCGACCGCGGCGAGCGATGATCCGCCCGGCGTCGCGGCGCTCGGCAATTTGCTCGCCATGGTCGAGGCCAAGACCGCGGCCCCTGCCGACTCCGGCTGGTAAGAACTTTTATAGGCCCCTTAGCATCAGAGATATCCCATTTAGTAATAAGATTTTCGAGACTGTTAGAATAGCCTTTTTTACTGACTTTAGTTACAAAAAAACCGACCCTACGAGATGGATCTGCAACCTTTGCTTTAAAGTCATTACTTAGATTATAAGGGCGAATTTGAATATTCATATTCACACTCTCCTCACGGGACTCACTATCTAGTTTTTTAGGATCTCCGACTATAATTTTTGAAGACATCACTTTAGATAGCTGATTTAGTTCAATGCCATCTTTTTCAACTTTAAGATCTGTAATGAAGGAATCAGAAACCGGAATAGATACTTGTGAGGTCTCACTCATATCAACTGCGCTTTCTCTGTCCGTGTCGTAGGATCTTTCAAAAATAAATGTTTTTAAACCACTACCCCAATTAAAAGTAACAGCATCCTCTGTTTCAGAGACAATCTTAAAAGTCTGAATAAGATCTCTAGTTTTTATCTCCTCATAAATACTTTTATAATTTTCGCCCACAAGAGCAATGCGATCCCCTGACTTTTCAAAACTTACAACAAGCGGCTTTAAATCTAGCCATTGAGGGGTTTGACCCGAAGTAACTCCAGAAGCAAGCAGGAGATAGACTTTACCCAAAGCCTCTTTTTGAATAGTGATACAAGTAGCTTTTGCACAGTTTTTTTCTGTCTGGAGCTTCGTATTCGAAAATGACTCCAACATATTTGCAGGCGCTTGTTTTTCAATATACTTAGTTTCTTCTTTTACGCAGGCGCTTAAAGAGAATATCGACATCAGAGTAGAAACAATCAAAACGTGCTTACTTTTCAACATGGGCAAAGCCTCCAGTCGCGTTAAAACTAGCGTCCTTTATACGAAACTGTTGCCATTTTAGAAAGAGCAGTTGAAAAATGGATACATATGTAAAACATCTAGACAGGAGACCTATGAACGCGTCTAACGAAAATACAATTCTTGGCCACCCCCGAGGATTATTTACACTCTTTTTCACCGAAATGTGGGAACGATTCTCTTATTATGGGATGAGAGTGCTCTTAGTCCTTTACATGACTAAGTATTTGTTCGAACAAGCCGAATCTGGAAAAAATATCATCGGCTACGATACTCTTAGCCGTATCATCGAATCTATTTACGGTGAAGTCTCTATCCAAGCCATGTCATCTCAGGTTTATGGTCTTTACACAGGGCTTGTGTATTTCACGCCTTTTTTTGGGGGAATGATTGCCGACCGTCTCTTAGGTCAAAGACGTTCCGTCTATGTTGGCGGTATCTTGATGGCCATTGGCCACTTCCTTATGGCGGTGGAAAGCCTGTTCTTCCCGGCTTTATTATTTCTTGTTGTCGGAAATGGTTTCTTCAAACCAAATATCTCCACTCAAGTGGGGGGACTTTACCCAAAAAATGATCCTAGAGTCGATGGGGCCTATACAATTTATTATATGGGTATCAACCTAGGTGCGATCATGTCTCCGCTTGTGTGTGGAACTTTAGGTCAAAAAGTTGGATGGCACTGGGGCTTTGGCGCTGCCGGTGTGGGGATGTTGGTTTCTTTGGTGATTTATCATATGGGTCGTAAAAATTTGCCCAAATGCCAAATTGATTCAAAATCTACAAAAACAATATCTGAGCAGGCAAAAACTCCACTAACTAAAGATGAGTGGACTCGCACCTATGCTTTGATTTTCCTTTGCTGTGTAACGATTTTCTTTTGGGGTGTTTACGAACAACAAGGAAATACTTTACAATTATGGGCTGACCAACAGACGGATTGGAACTTTTTCGGTTTTGAGATTCCTTCAACTTGGTATCAATCCATGAATCCGATGATTATTATCCTATTTGCTCCTCTTTTAGATAAATTTTGGTCTCGTCAGTCTAAAGCAGGTAAAGAACCCAACACGGTTATGAAAATGGCCATTGGTTGCTTCCTGGGCGCTGCAGCTTTAATGGTGATGTTTATGGCTGCTAAGGCTATTGGTACAGATAAAGGCTCTGTAATGTGGCTTTTAGGATCAACTTTCTTACTTACCATGGCAGAACTATATATCTCTCCGATCGGTTTAAGCTTGGTTACAAAAGTATCCCCTACAAAAATCGTTTCGATGATGATGGGTGTTTGGTTCCTAGCCACATTCTTTGGTAACTACGTTGCTGGTTACATTGGTATGCATTATGAAACTATCGGCAAAGACAATTTCTTCCTATTGCTTGCTGGTTTAAGCCTAATCCCTGCCATTTTATTTATATTAAGCGGCAAAGCCCTTAATAAGGCCCTAGAGACTAGAACAACATAAAATTGCACATGACCCTACTACCCAATGAACTACCAAGGTAAATAGGGTCTGAGAATATATATCTAAATAAAGTCCCTCATTAAAAAGACTTAAAAAGACGTGGAATTTTCCCGTCTTTTTTTTATTTCAACATAACAAAAGGCATTATATTCATTTTGTATAGAATTTTCTATACAAAAATAGATAGCACTGTTAATTACAAATCCATGCCAAACTCAAAGAGTACTTACTCAATTAGACAAGTTATAGAGCTCACAGGAGTTTCGGAGTATACGTTGAGAGGTTGGGAAAATAGGTATAACGCCTTTATTCCATCGCGATCTAATACGGGGCGCAGACTTTACTCTTCGGAAGACATCCTCAAGGCTAAAGCACTTTTTGATCTTACCCAAAGAGGTCATAAAATTAGTAATCTTGCATCTTTAGATCTAAAAAAACTCAATAGTCTAATGGCAGATGATATTTCTTTTCATGAAACTCATAAAAACACACAAGTAGAAAAAATCTTAGCCGCGGCTTCGGATGGAAATTGGACTACGATTGAAAAAATACTTCAAAGTGAACGCTCTAAATACGGCTCTACCGAATACATCCATAAAATCATCATTCCGTTAATCAGCAGAATGAATGAAAAAGTGGGGGCAGATCTATTAAACGTCACTCAAGAGCATATTATATCGGCGCATATTAAAGAAAATCTATCTCAACTTAAAACTGCTTCTTCTGTTAAATCGAAGTGTCGAATTGTGATGGCCTGCCCAGAGGGGGATTATCATGACATGGGAATACTTATAGCTTCTCGACTAGCAAAGATACATGGGATTAGTACTTTATTTCTTGGAGCACATTTTCCAAAAAGAGACTTAGTACAAACCTGCCTTCAATATAAAGCCACCCATCTCCTTGTTTCTTCGACAATTTCAAAAAAAGAAGGGGCTAGAGAAAATCTTTTAGACTATTTAAGCTTTATAGATAGACAACTAGACCCAAAAACTGCACTTTGGGTCGCAGGCAGAAACAGCGCAGAAGTAAAAAACTTGAAGCCGCAAAGAGCTTATATTCAATTTAATAGCTTCCAAGAGTTCGACAAACAACTTTCAACCCTCTCAGGGACGGATAAATAAAATGAAAATTCTCACTTCGTCTTCCTATGTCCCTACCCATGATAAAGTTTCATCGATCAATAAATGGTCTGATTTTTTAGAATTCAATTCGCGTGAAATTCTAGAGAGACCCAAAAAAAGCATTAGATCAAAATTGATTGAAATCGGATTTCTTTTTGCCAGCAAAAATGAAAGACCAACTCCCTCTCAAAAGCAAAACCTAGAGCATTTCTCTGAGGTACTAGAACTTATTCATACTGGATCTCTAATTATAGATGATATTCAAGATGATAGCCCTCTACGCAGAGGCAAACCGCCCCTACATGTGAATATTGGAATTCCTCAAGCGATCAACACTGGCAATTGGATGTACTTCAAAGCCTTAGCAGACATACAAAATCTTTCTGCGAACCAAAATACCAAAAATATTTTAACTTCTATCACGATAGAAACCATGAAAGACGCGCATATAGGTCAAGCGATAGATCTTGGAGAATCTATGTTTAGCCTAAAATCTCCTCTTCAGATTATCGATACTGTAAAAGCCAGCCACTCTTTAAAAAGCGGAGGCCTAGTTCGCTTAGCTCTGGTGGCAGGTGCTATTATTTATAACGAAAACCAAGACTATGCAGAACTCGGAGATTTGGGTGTTTGCCTAGGAACAGCTTTGCAACAATTCGATGATATTGGAAATATAAAATTTAATAGTGAAGATCCTAAGTCTCTAGAAGATCTAAAGCTAGGACGACCTACTTTTATTTGGAGTTTTATCTCTGAGTATTTCCCAGATCTGCTCTTGGAGTTTAGACATCTGGTGAGGAATCTACAGGAAGAGGATTTATTAGAATCTTTCTTGGTCAAAAATAATATTTTATCAAAAGCATACTTAATTGCTTTAAAAAATATCAAATCTATCGAACAAAAAATTGAAAGTCTCTGCTCATCCAACTCATCTGAATCATTAACAAAAGAATTCACCAACATTACGGAGAAAATAGCAAATGCCTACAAATAAAAAAGTCGCAGTTATCGGAAGTGGATTTGGAGGCCTAAGTTTAGCAATACGCCTACAAGCAGCTGGCATGCAGGTGAAAATTTTTGAAAAAAGAGATTTACCGGGAGGTCGTGCCTATGTTTATAAAGACAAAGGATTTACTTTTGATGCAGGTCCCACAGTCATCACGGCCCCAGAGTGTCTAGAGGAACTTTTCACTCTTAAAAACAAAAAAATGTCAGATTATGTCGAAATGATGCCAGTATCTCCTTTCTATCGACTTCTTTGGGATGATGGCTATAAGTTCGACTACAGCAATGACACCAAAGAACTGTTTGAGCAAATAAATGCCAAAAACCCTGCGGATGCCAATGGATATCAAAAATTCCTAAAGTACTCTGAGCAAGTTTTCAACGAAGGATACACAAAGTTAGCGGCTTCTCCATTTTTAAATATCTGGAGCATGGTGAAGGTAGCTCCTCAACTTGCAAAGCTTGAAGCATATAGAAGTGTTTATTCAATGATTTCTAAATATATCCAAGACGAACATCTTAGACAGGCTTTTTCTTTCCATTCACTTTTAGTAGGAGGAAATCCATTTTCTACGTCCTCGATATACACCTTGATTCATTTTCTTGAAAGAAATTGGGGAGTTTATTTTCCTAAAGGCGGAACAGGAGCTTTAGTCCAAGCCCTAGTTAAATACTTTCAAGAACTTGGTGGAGAAATATCTTATCAAAGCGAAATAGAACAGATCATGACCTCGAAATCCCAAGTCGTCGGAGTCAAAACCAAGTCCGGTGAAATTTGGAATTGCGATGCTGTAGTCTCTAATGGAGATGTTGTTCATACTTATAGGGATCTGTTAAAAACAGAACCTAAAGCACAGAAAAAAACAAAAGAAATGATGAACAAAAGTTTCAGCATGAGTTTGTTTTTAATTTATTTTGGTACAAAGAAAAAGTATCCACACATGGCCCATCATAATGTTCTATTTGGGCCTCGATACAAAGGTCTGTTAGATGATATTTTTAAAAATGGAAAACTAGCAGATGATTTTTCTCTCTATTTGCACGTACCAAGCCTTACAGATCCTTCATTAGCTCCAGAGGGACATGAGTGCTTTTATGTTCTATCGCCAGTACCCCATTTGGGTAAATCAGATATAGACTGGAATGTCGAAGGTCCTAAGTATGCTGATAAAATTTTAAGCTATATGGAAGAAAAGTATTTACCAGATCTTAAAGAAAACTTAGTCACAACTAAAATATTCACTCCGAACGATTTCGTAACAGATTTAAATTCTTATCAAGGCTCTGCATTTTCATTGGAACCAAAACTTACGCAGAGTGCTTTCTTCCGTTTGCACAATAAAGATAGCAATATCAAAGGCCTTTACTTTGTAGGCGCGGGCACTCACCCAGGTGCCGGAGTCCCTGGAGTTGTAAATTCCGGAAAAGCAACGGCAGGTTTGGTTATCGAGGACTTATCTTAAATGTCCGACAATCTAAGTCTGCAAAAAAGAGACATTATTAATGGATCAAAAAGCTTTTCAGCGGCTTCTTTTTTCTTTTCCAAAGAACAAAAAGAAGCCGCATGGAAACTTTATTCTTGGTGTCGCTACTGTGACGATCAAATAGATAACTATCCAATCCTCATTGCTCAGGCTAACCTTGAAAAATTAAAAATTGATCTTACCAATATCAAAAACAAAGACTTTCAAGCTGATTATCAAACTCAAGGTCTTAAAGAGGTCATTTATAAGTTTAAAATACCGACGAAATATCCAGCAGATCTTCTTGCCGGTATGGAAATGGATATCAATAACCGTAGATATCACACTCTGAGTGAACTTGAAGATTACTGTTATGCCGTGGCTGGAGTGGTCGGTTTAATGATGTGCCATATTATGGGTATTGAATCAGACAAAGCTTTAAAACATGCAGTTGCACTGGGAAATGCCATGCAATTAACGAACATTTGCAGAGATATAAAAGAAGACTTTGATAAGGGACGCATTTATCTCCCCCTAGAAATGCTTAAGAAGGCTGAAATCCCTTTAGATGATATTTTAAACCCTGCCTACAGGGCTCAAATGATTTCTATCCAAGAATCACTTCTGCAAAGAGCCGATAAGCTATATCAAGAGGGCTATGAGGGTTTAAGATATCTTGCACCAAGGTCTGCCCTTGCCGTTCTAATCGCAGGAAAAATTTATTCTCACATCAGCACTCTGATTCGTAAAAATCCAAGTAAGAGCTTAGAAGACAGAGTCTATGTTCCAAAACCACAAAAAGTACTTTTAGCTCTATCAGCAATTATACAATTGTCCCATCAGCAAATTAGATCTAAATTCAAAAAAGTAATCGCTTATTTAACACGGAAGAACTGGGGAAAAAATGAAAACTAACTTTCTAAATGAAGTCGTCATTTACGCATCAAGAGTCAGAGAGTTTGATTTCAAAGACTGGATTGTATACGTCTTATGGGTAGGCATGATGTATGGCTTATTTACAGTTGTGACTCTTTTTATCGGAGTTGGTCATTTCAACGGCGTACAATTTCCTGCTTATGTTTACAATATACCTGTGGGTATATTTATTTTTTCAACAGCAATTGCCTTTGATACTATTGGCCACCGTACCATCTACAAAGAATTTCTTGAAAAAGCCGAGGCACTGGTCCACCACATCACTATTTTTGCAGGAATCACCAGTGTATTAGTTTTATGCCTTGCCTACCACTTTCCTGTTTTTTTAAAAATTCCAGCTCTTGTCTTAATTGCTCTCAGCATTATCTATTCGCTTATCGATGAAGGACTACACTGGTATCGTTATCTTTCGAAATCTTCTGACCGCGTAGAAATGTGGAGCCATTTTTTCATTCTGTTAGGACATATGATAATGATTCTATCGTGGTGGCAATGGTACTCAGAGGGATACCAAGGGGTTAATGAAACTCTTTTACTCGGCTTCTTTTAAAAAATAAAAAGCCAAGTCCCAAAAATAATAGCCCATAAATGGAAAGACCAAAAATATATTTCTCAGGGATGCTCTTATTTAAGAGCGTCCCCCACACAATTTCAGCATAAAATCTAGATGGCAGATATTCTGAGACTTTTTGCACCGAATTTGGAAGCATATTCGGCGGCACCCACAGCCCCCCCGCAAACGAAAGCGGTAGATAAACCATATTTGCAATGGGTAAAATAGCTTTGCCGTCTATCGCATAACCGAGACATGCACCTAAAAAAGCAAACGGCAGAGAAAACAATAAAAGATTAACGGCAAAAATTCCCCATGCAATTTGATCGAGAACAATCGGCGTAGAAGAAACCGTAATAAGTATGACCGCAAAAACAGCTAATACAGATAAAATTAAAGAGTTAATGACTCTAGGTATGAAAAATAAAATCGAAGGAGAAGGAATAATTTTTAAATAATCCATCCAAGGCGTTGCCTTATCCTGAGCTAAACCTACAGCAAACTGAAAAAAAACAACCCCGAGTATCGCAAAACAAGAAAACGAACCCATTAAAAAAACCGCAGAAGTGTGATCCTTCGCATTGGGTACCCCAAAGAAAGAAAAGAACATAGCTGGAAAGACTAATGTCGTTAACACATACATAGGTTGCCGTAAGGTTTCCAACAACTGATAAAATGTATGAACACCGATAAGCTTAAGATTTTTTTTCATGTGCAAGCTTTCTAATGTAAATAAAGGCTTCCTCTAAGGAAGGATGAATAACTTCAAGATGAGAAATATCACATCCTTGTCCAAATAAATCCTGTAGCAGCTTCTCGGGCTCCGTGCTGGTGATTTTAAATTGAGCCCCTTGCTGACTTTTTGACTCAATAAATGAAGACTGAGGATCTTTGGAGCATGAAAAAACAAGGGTTTTAAGATTTAATAACATTTTAATATCTGACACAGATCCAGAGTATAATACTTGGCCTTGATCTATAATAACGACCTTGTCGGCGACGCCTTCGACCTCTGCCAAATCGTGAGTGGACAATAATACTCCACCACCCTCATCTGCGAAGGATCTGATTTCACGCCAAAGACTAATTCTTGCCTCTACGTCTAAACCGGTGGTCGGCTCATCTAGAATCAAAATATCTGGCTTACCAACCAAAGCACAGCCTAATGCGAGCCTACGTTTTTCTCCTCCACTCAGTCCCCCGACAAAATTATCCTCAAGACACTTTAATCCGAATTTTTGAAGTAAATCTTCAATGTCCGATGTTTGATCATAATGTGCCTTAATAAGACGAAAAATTTCTTTAATTTTTAGATGTAGTGGGAAGGATAAATCCTGACCAACATAACCAATTTTATCACATTCTGGCTTTAATAACTCCCCAGAGTTTTTATCTTTTAAACCCAAAAGAATTTTAATTGTCGTGCTTTTTCCCGCACCATTGGGACCTAACAGGGCAACAACTTGTCTAGAAGAAACAGAAAAACCGATATCTGTTAAAACATTCTTAGCACCATAGGATTTACTCAGTTTAGAAACTTTTAATAGGGGCTGATTCATAATCTTTACCTATTTTTTCGTATTCATATTAAATTGCTCTTCGTACTTAGGATGCTGAGTTTTAAAAACATGATCCCAAAAAGTATAGAATAAGCCATAGTTATAGCGAAAATATC
>JBHIVS010000093.1:0-4766 GCA_041987885.1 Pseudobdellovibrionaceae bacterium
GCTTTAACCAATGATTAGGTGAGATCACCACCTGTAGCGCGCGTGTCCTTAACGCCTTCGCCCGAATCAATTGAACGAGCGTGGTCGTATCTAAGAACCAGCTGAATGGTAACAGCATCTGAAGCAGAATAGTCCAGATCACCACCGTCCATGCTTTGGATCCAAACACCCTCAAGGATCCAGGTTTCCAAAACGCCTTCATCACCATCAAGCATTTCAAGCTTCATGCCGAACTTGTAATCTGAACCCGCAGCGGCGGTGTTCAGCCAACGCCCGTCAAGATCAACACCAACAAGACGCTGTGTTGTTTCAAGCTGTGCTTTGATGGCTTTGGCGGCCAGTCCACCGATGTCGTCTTCAACGGTCAAGTTGATTGGAGACCATGTGTGCTTACCAGCGATGTAAGAAGTACTGTTGTAGCGGTGAATTTGAACTTCTTCAAACTCGATTTGTGGGCGAGTAACAGTGGTTGCCTGAAGTGTCAGATCACGTGAGTTGTGTCCAGAAACAAGCTTGCCGATACCAGCAAAGGTAACGCGCCACTTGTTCTTTTGTTTTGGGTGAAGGTGGCCAGTGCCGGCACCTGGAATACCAAACTGTGAAAGGGTTGCCATGACTAGGAATCTCCGTTTTGTCTTAGGTCGTGCTTAGTATTTAGTGGGAAGAGCAATTGCTCTTCCCTCTAAGTCATACCTTAGATGTCCGCACCCGTGTTAACAACACGGATTGGGATGTAGATGAATTCTGCAGCCTTGACAGGTTTGATAGCGACATCAAGCCACAGTTCATTGCGGTCAATACGGGTTGCAGTGTTGTTAGACGCGTCGCACAATGTAGCAAAGTCGTACAGTCCGCGCTTGGCGAGAATATCAGACAGCATACCGTCGGCTGCGGCTTTTAAGTTGTCACGGGTGATTTGATCGTTAGGTTCAAACACGAACGGCATAGCACCCTTACGAAGTGTACGACGCAGGTAGCAAACCAGACGAACAACGTTGATACGGTCAAGAGCTGATGCGGCTGCCGCCGATGTCTTCTGACCCCAAATCAGGATACCGCGACCAGGGAAGAATACGATTGGGTTGATGTTCTTGTCGTATTCATACAGATTGTCGCGCTGACCAGCATTCAGGTTAGCTTCAACGAATGTTGTAGCAGTTCCAAGAGTGCCTGTAACGTATCCAACTTTGGTCACACCAGAAACAATACCACGTTGGACACCAGCTGGAGCAAACCAGACATAAGACTGATTGTCGCTGTAAGCGATAGTACGGAGTGCGATACCAGAAGGAGCACCCATGACGTTACGACCATCAAGGTTTGAAGCCAGTCCCCATGGGTAGTAGTAAGCGACGTTGTCATTTACGACACGCTCTGATGTCAGCGCCCATTGTGGGATCTGATCAGGCGTCTTATTGCAAGGAGTATCAGCAATGACCATTGCTTCGCTGTGCACGTCTGTGCAAAGAGCGGCAAGTTCATCAACGACCTCATGATAGCCTGGGCATGCAACAAGGTTGAACTCATAGAGTTCAGAACGCACGTCGATGTTGCTATTGATTGCTGATTGAAGAGCAGTAACAATCGCGACACGCTTAGCTGCATCATTAGCACCAAGAGGAGCAGACACAGTGACATCGGAAACAACGACAGTGAATTCATCACCTGCTTGGAATGGAACCGAGCCAGCAACGACGGTAAATGTCACTCTGTTGTTGTCGTATGGAGAACCAACAACACCAGGTGCTGATACGCCTGAGACTGAGCCAGACACGTTGAACGAGCTATCCGACAGGAACGAGATTGTGATTGTTTCTGGAACCGCTAAGTCATCTGGCAGAAGGTTAACAACCTTTCCATTACCAATGTTAGAAGCATCAGCAGTGGCGGTATATGCGAGGTTGAAAGTGAACATGTCACCTGCCGAGAATGGCACTGAACCTTGCGATAGGTTGAATGAAACCTTGGTACCAGAGAAAGGTGTTCCAACTGTGCCTGTACCAATGTGGCCGGTCTTAGAACCAGACACAGAGAAGGTGGTTGGCGATGTGAACACGACGCTGACAGTTTGAGGCTTAACTGATGCAGAAGCAGCTGTGACATTGGTGAGCGAACCATTGCCAAGACCACTAAACTGCAGTGAACCATCAACCATAACCGGTGTTCCGAGAGAAACAAATGTTTCTGGCTCATCAGTCAGGTCGATGTTTGCGCGGACAACATAAGCGCGTGAGCCGGTGCCAAGGAACTGGTTCAGTGCGAACAAACCGTATTCATTGCGGGCGTCGCCGTGCATTTCATTGCCGGCCGAATCAGCGTGGAAGTAAGGAACTCCGTAGAGTTCGAGCGATTGAGCTAGTGACGTCACAGTACGGACCACGCCGGCTTCAAGCGTACCTGCTGCTGGGGTTACGCCATTTGGTTGGAGCTTGCCAGAGCGGGTAGCAATAAAGAACAGCGGCAGTGTTGGTGCCGAAGCTGGGAAGAAAAAGCTCTCGTTGGTGACGGAAACCGATACACCTGGGGAAACGAGGGTTGCCATGTAGTTCTCCTACGAGTTAGGGTCAATGACCGCTTTGTTTTGGTCTGTTTATTTAGGACCGGGGCTGGCCGGTCCTTCAAAAATCACTTCAACTTGAATGCCAGCATAAATTTCTCATAAGAACGACTATCAAGACCAGCCCGGCCGTCGTCTGAGTTTCCATTAACATAAGCATTAATCTCTTTGACTGAAACGTCGTTATTTCTTAAAAGAGCTCTAATCTCTTTAGCTTGTCTCAGAGAAGGCTTAATGTCGCCGCCAACATGAGATGCTATTTTTGCAAAAATGTTGATGAATTCTTCTTTAGACTTTGGGGAGCGCAAAAGGTGTCTTGCTAATGCGTCGTACTTCGCCAGAACGTCAATAAGCGACATTTCGGCAGTGTTAATTGTTTCTGATTCATCTGGAATAGCCTGAAGAAGCTTTGCGACTTTCTTCATGTAGGCCTGTCGTTCCAGATTCTCATCACACGCGATCTCAAGAGCTGAAATCCAGCGACCCACCAATTCCTCAACTTTGTCAAAATGTTTGTGGTAGTTTTCTCCGCCGGCGGCTCTGAACTCCAAATATGAGCTTGAGATCTTTGTCAGATTGACTGAACTGTACTTGCCTCTTCTGAGTAAAATATCTCGCGCAACCTCAATAAGATTGTTGGCATCATTAGGTATGACACCCCTATCCCTGATAGAATTGATGATGGCTAGTCTTTGCGAGACCGTGTACTTGTTATTCAATCGATTGAACTGTTTAAGCACATATTCATCTCCCATGAAGAGAACAAGCTTAAGCGCGTCAAGGTCTTGGATATTTGGAATAGATAGGTTCACATGAAGGCCGGTCGTCGAATTAGTGTAAATGCCGGTTTTATTCATGTATCCAAAGAGAGCTTTCAGGTCATTCAGGGCCTTATCAGGACTCTGTGGTGGAGAGACAATTTCGACACCCATTGAATTAGGCTCACCTTCAATGGATGAGTCTGGGACAATTGCCCATGATTTGGTACGCTCAATGAATGTGTCTGGATACGCAAAGCACTGGGTGCCGAGTAAATTGTAGATGTCATGAGCAACGTCTTCTGCGGCCTCGAGACCCCAATTGCCATCGTCTTCATCTGGAGCTTCTACGAAAACCGTACTGCCAGAATCATCCCACCCGTATAATGGTTCTAGATCGTAATTTTCGACAAATGACGCTGCGCTTCCATGCTCTTCTGAGAACCATTCAGACCACTCTGGTTGATCATCATCGAATTCCTCACCAGCCAGCTCACGTGCTTGGTCTTCGTCATCTTCAGCTTCATCAAGCTTGTCTTCCCAATTATTTTCGATGTACTCTTCGCGCTTTTCTTGGATCCAAGATTGGTAATCGTTTTCAATTGTTCTAGCTGCTCTTGAGGAAATTTCAAAGTATTCTTCAAATTCATCCATGGTGTCAAAATCATCAATTGACACCGTTTCGGCGGTGGGCTGAACATTCTTAAGGTGTTTATGCCCCTCTGGAATAATAGCTTCAATCTCAAAACCAACGAGAGCTCCCTGTACTCGTTTGAGCACCTTACGGTACTCCCGTGAATTGAATGCGCGTTCCTGAAGAAACGTCTTGAATGAAAATTTCGTCATCTTGGTGTTCTGTACATTGTTGCCGTGAATCTATGATCTTTGTTTTTGCCAGCATTTTTGACAAAACCAAATCTAGAATAGAAATCTATTAACCTAGTTTTTGAGGTAGTGCCAGTTCTGGCATTTCGTTCTGAAGGAGAGAGCACTACTGTAAGATTATGAAGATCGGCGTAATCGCACAGCATCTTCATAGCTTTAGAACCGCGGCCACCACCTTGATTTTCTTTTCCTACTACAATCAACTGCAATCCGATAACATTCGGATGCATAGTCGAAGAGTAAAGCCAGAATTTATCCAAGCCTACTTCATTTCGAATCTTTTCCTCTAAAGCGTCAATTTCTTCAGAAGACGTGTTTAGCTCAGTAATGTATTCTTTAAACGTTGTCATGACGCTATCTCAGGCGGTGTTGGTCCTTTAGGTTCTCGCTCAGTGACTTCCACCACACCCAGCACTGTGCCAAATGGGATAAGTTCACCATTTTCATCAACTTCATTGACATCCATTTTGTCAAGGGAGGCAATCTGAATGACGATCTTTCTAACTAAGTCATCTTTCACACCCATCGGCAAACTGAGGAAAATCGGCATTTCGAACGAAAGTGTC
>JBHIVS010000093.1:4776-9260 GCA_041987885.1 Pseudobdellovibrionaceae bacterium
CCAGACAATCATCCTTTTGTCTTGAGATGAGGGGTAATTTTCTTCGTTGTTGATGTCTGTCAGTTCAACCTTCGTGATCTTTGTCCAGTCAAAAGGCGCATCACTCTTTTGAATTTGAATGTCCGGGTTAAACAGCACGAGAATCTGCTCAAGAATTTGGTGCATCTGTTGCACATTGGAGGCGTAAATGCTCAATTCAAGAGACATATTGTACGGGACTGGAACTGCCCTCTTCACAACCGTCAGATCTTCAGGGAATACCCCACCTTGGCGCATTGTTACTCGGTGATCTACATACGCCTGAACCTTTCTACGTTCAGGGGCAATTGACAACCCCGTCATGTAAACTGACATTGCAGGCAGGCTGAACATTCTGTTGTCCGTATTTCCTGCCATCAGCGCGCCGACTACACGGTCTTTACTACCAATGACACATGGCACCGTGATGAATTGCTCTTCAGCACAGCTTCCTTTTCCAGTCTTTACCATCAGACCTTGAAAGATTGCCACAAACTGTAGCAGATATGATCTGAGTTGAGCGTCATACCAGTAATTGTGAATCATAAAGACACCATATATTTCTTCATTGCGGGTGTTGCATCTGGGGTGACAAACCAAAATGTGTCACTACCTATGTCATAAGCAACTCTATTAAGTTGTTCTTCAGAGCCCTTTACGAGCACGTAATCAAAATCTTCAAGATCCAGACCGCGTGGTGTTTTCAAACCATTTGGCTCCACCTCATGAGAAGGAATGACAACATAGACCTCAGCTTTGACAGTATTAACAAGACGTTTCCAAACGCTCGCGCCTCCAGTAGTCTGCAGAATTGAACTGAAAAGATTTTGCCCATTCTCTGCAAGACACTTATAAAGTGCAACAACAAGACCTTTACCGCGATAGTCTTCATGAGACGAAAGTTGCTCAGTCTCTAAACCTTGAATGGTTCCACCTGGAACACTATATTTTTTAGAGGTGCAATCAATATGCACGGCAATTTGACCGGTTTTATCGTCAATTAGCGCTATGTCAAATGTCTTACGGTCAGTAGCTGTGCCACGTGTTTTTTGTTGATTGTACTTGACAGAGAATCCTTTGACGGGAAAGGGTTCCTTTAATGGCACATCTTTCCACTTCGTATTTTTAAGGCGCATTCCAACTACACCGGCACCTTTAGTAACGCTATCACTTTGGTTTGGATGATAAGCGTCATCGTCAACTGTAATGTCTTCAAGAAACTGCTTGAAAGTTGGCTTCATATTAGACTCTCTTTGAGGATAGAGACAGTGTTTCCGTTTGGTTGAACATCTGCTGCTGCGATGGCTTCAGAGAGTTGCGCTCTGCTCGACGATCTGTTTCTACATACATCCACTTGTTCTTAACAAGATTAAATCTGTATAGCCGTGATGGAATGTTCAACTTAGGGTCGTAATTCAATCTAAAGTAAGCCCCGTCTTGTTGTCCGGCAACATCTGGAAGTTTGTAGCCTTCAGTGTATGGAAGACCATTTGGTGGTAAACCGTCCTCTATGTAAAGGTCACGGCCGTCATATGACCCTGGAGCATTGCTCATGCCAGAAGCCACTTCACGCGTATTGCCTCCCTTTTCAGGAACTGCTGTACGAGCTTCCTCAAATACTGCCTCTGTGGCAGTTAAAGGTGCCGTCTGGATCTGCTCGATACCATCAAAGAATGCGCCATCATCTACGATGTATTTCTGTGTGTCAGCAGTTCCAAGAATATCTCTCGTCTCTTGGCTTGGGATCAATTGAGACGCCTGAAACTTGAACGTAATTGGGCGCCATGCGGTGGTGTAGCCTTGGCTGTCCCATGAGGTGTCAGTGACTTCTAAGAATTTCCTTACGGGCTTCAGGTTATGGTCGTATTGAACTTCACTTGGCAACTCAAGTATGTCCCCAACCACAATTGGGCGGCCAAGGGCCTTAACCATGGTTGAAAATACCGTAGTAAACGAGTAAACATCGGCTATCTGGAAGCCGAACTTAGAAAGATCAGAAATAGCGTCAAATGGTTGGTAAGAAACTTTGAACGAAACAGATTGCTTAGAATAATCGCGATCGCGATTTTCCATAAAAAGTTGATCTTGTATGTCGTCAAGTCTCGTCGTTTGGTAGTCAAACAGTTCTAACTTGTCTACTTCCCATGGTTGATCATTTGCCACCCCTGAAAAAGACAGAGGTACGAGCCTCCAGAAACGCGCCGGCGCGCTTTGTTTGATCCGGATTAGATGCGCTTCATTGGTTGCGGGAATGTTCACGATATCGACTCTCAGCCAATCAAGTTCGACCGGCACGGAGAACATATCACCGCTGGCAAAATCAGTTGCCCCGGGAGTTATGGTGAATGATCCAATGGAGCAATTGAACCGTTTACCGACACGAGCAATACCAACCACAGTGGTGGTTGACGTAATGAACATAACCGTGAACGTGTACGCATCAGTAGCAACCAACATAAAGGTTCCTGGCACTGCTGAATCACCAGGAGTGAAATCGGTAAACGCCCCAGAGCCGACACCAGTAAATCGCACCTTTGTGTCATTTACTTTGAATCCTCCAGTGCTACGCTCTACACGCACCTGAAGTGCTCGGCGATCAGCAATAGGTTGTGTGATTCTGAATGACGTAATGTGTTGGGTTACAGGTTGCGGCTTTGCATAGGCCTCCTGTCCATACGAGGTCTTGACCGTACCAAAGTCATAGCCAATCCAAGCTGGCGTGGTTAACACTGCCATACCAACTTGGGACGAGGACCAGGTTGGCGCAAGAGCGTCAAACGCGGCGTCGGTGCCGTTCAATGGTGCACCATTACCCACAAGATCAACTAGCTTTCCTTGCTCGTGCACGCCAAGCAACTTGAAAACGTTTAGTGGTGCACCACTAATGTTCAAGTTTTCAGCGGCATATTGTTCTTGCACGGTGTCTGGGCACTCAGGGATCTCCCATGTACCCACGCAAATTTCAGGGGCGACATAAGGGGATAGCGGCTTTACACCATTTTCTGGGTTATTGATTGAACCTGCTCCATCAGGGCAGTTTGAAAAATTATTAGCCATTGTGAGCAGAGTTTACAGGCATTAGGTGACAAATAGCGCTCACTTAGATTGAATATCCAAGTTCAGCCTTAAGGTCGATGTTCGCTTCTTCCGCGCGTGTAGGGATACTAAACTGAGCAGACCTGAGCATCTCAGGCCAATATCTCACGTCATCTTCAGCGATCCCCGCATCAATCACGTTTTCATGGTCCACACCTGCGTCAAAGAGGTAGACCTTAGTTCTTTCCTCTAATCCTTGCACGTCCTTTGAAAGTTTTTCATATTCTTCTCGAGCAGATGTCATCCAGTCACGAATTTCTTTTACCACTGCCATAATGACTGCTTCGTCAGGATGCCCTACAGCTTCATCTTCTAAACGAATCAACGACGATCTTGTCATTACTTCATCGCCAAATTTGATATTTTTGACTCTGTTAGCAACGATCTTCTTTTGAGCCGCTTTGAGTTTTGGCGCTGATAAAATTTCGTATAGTTTCATATTGTTCTCCATCATTGAACTGCAGCGGTTCAATCATCCAATAAGCAAAGCTAGGTTACCATGCTCTGCGTTCTGATATTCGTAATCCAGTAAAGCTTGCTTCAGCTCAGTGAAATCTTGTCTAGCTTCAGCTAACAGGGTTTCACCGTTCAACGTGATTGTGCCAGCAGGGCCTGGAGTACCACTGGAGTACTTCGAGCGAATAAGACCAAGGTACTCTTTACATTCAGCAAGAGCCCAGTTCTGAATGAACTGTTTGCACCAACGATCAGACATCAGCTCTTGTTCAGATCGCTCAAGTTCTACTTCAAGGACTACTTTTTCATTTTGGCGAATTGCCCGCTTTAGGAACAATTCTCTTCTTGCTTCATTCCATAAGAAAGGAATGTCACCAGCAAAGATCTTAGTGAATTCATCTGACCAGCTGTATAGAAGGTGCGCGTCTAGGAGAGCTGCGCCTCCTGCAACTAGTGAGTTGAACTGCTGGGCAAAAGCCATACCCCAAGTGTTGTCTGGCCCTGCGCCGTTGACACCCATTAGGTTTAAACGGTGGACTTTCATAACACTAACGACTGCGTCCGTTCTGTCAACTGGCGAGTTCAAGAAATACGTTGCTTGATCCTTCAAAAGCTGAAACACGATAAATCGCTGTTCATACGCTCCAACACTGAGTTGGCGGTAAGTATCGAGAGCATTGTCAATTGCAACGTTGAACTGCTCCTCAGAAAGTTCGACACACTGCGTAGGCCATCCTAACTGAGCCTTCAGAACGTTTATGAGACGCAGCCTTTGGTCATATGTGCCATCATTACCAATTCCGATTTTGTCGGTTGTTGGTGATCCTCTTTGGTCAGTGTTTGCTTCTTCCCATGCAGAACCATTCCACACCATCAGAGCACGGCGACTGGTGTTGTAGAACAACAGACCGGCA
>JBHIVS010000094.1:0-9209 GCA_041987885.1 Pseudobdellovibrionaceae bacterium
AAAAAAGAAGAAAGAATTTCTGAGCATTCTCTTTCAAGGACTCCAGAGGTGATTTCGCATTGGTGGTTCAGACGCGCATCACTTAAAATCGAATAAAGACTGTCGACGGCTCCAGCCTTGGAGTCTTTGGCTCCATAAACAACTCGGGCCAATCGAGCCTGTTGAATAGCACCTGCGCACATAATGCAGGGTTCAAGGGTCACGTACAGGGTGCAGTCATTAAGACGCCATGATTTTCGGGTTTGAGAGGCTTTATGCAGGGCCTGGAGTTCTGCATGCCCTAGAGGAGTTGAGAGATTTTCTCGGGAATTCAAAGACTTAGCGAGCAGGCCTTCGGGTCCGACAATCACGGCCCCGACGGGAACTTCGCCTTTTTTTTCGGCCTCTTGAGCGAGTTCAAGGGCTATATTCATCCAATATATATCGTCTTTTTCCATACTTAGGGCATAGAGGTAGTGAGATGTGGGGGTATTGTCAAAGTATATTATTATGCATTGCATTAAATCCCCAAAACTTGCCACAATTCTGTGCGTTTGCTATACACTCAATTCTTCGGAAAGCCTTAAAACCTTTTCGAAAATTTAGAACTGGAAGGAAGGTGATATTTAATGGCAATGGTAAAAATCAAAGACGGTGAATCTTTTGAATCTGCATTCAGAAAGTTCAAGAAGTCATGCGAAAAAGCTGGCATCCTTTCAGACGTTAAAAAACGTGAACACTTTGAAAAACCTTCTGTAAGACTTAAAAAGAAGTCACTTGCTGCTCGTAAACGTGCGGTTAAAAAAAGCAGAAAAGGTTGGAACGACTAATTTCGTTTAGAAAAGTTGTTATTCTAAAAAGGCGGCTTTCGGGTCGCCTTTTTAGTTCGTGTTTTTAGTTCACAGACATTCTAATATAATCAAAAATAAATCTCCTTCGGAGGCTCAAATGGAAATTAGAGAAAAAATCACCGCTGATGTTAAAGCAGCTATGATTGCTAAAGAATCTTTGAAATTAGGAGCTCTTCGTATGCTCCAAGCTGCAATCAAAAATCGTGAAATCGATATGCGCCCAAATCCAATCACTGAAGATGAAGTAATGGGCGTGATTAAAAAATTAATCAAACAACGTAAAGAATCTATTGAACAGTTTGCTCAAGCAAATCGTCAGGATCTTGTTGATCAAGAAGCTGCAGAATTAAAAGTTCTGGAAGTTTACTTGCCAGCTCAGCTTTCTAGAGAGCAAATCGAAGCTTTGGTAACTGAAGTTATTGCTGCTTTGGGTGCAAAAACTGTGAAAGATATGGGACCTGTTATGAAAGAAGTTATTGCTAAGTCCGGTGGGGCTGTAGATAACAAAATTGTAAGTGAAGTTATTAAAACAAAATTAGCGTAACGGAGACCTATGCGGTTTTCTCAAGAATTCATTGAGAGAGTTTCAGAGGCTTCAAATCTCGTAGATATTATCTCTCAATATACTCAGTTAAAAGCTAGTGGTAGCGGCCTTATGGGCCGCTGTCCGTTTCCAGATCATGCCGAAAAAACGGCATCGTTTTCGGTTTCGGAAATAAAACAGGTTTACCACTGCTTTGGTTGTCACAAAAGTGGGAATGTTTTTTCATTCTTGCGTGACTATTCAGGAATGAATTTTCCTGAGGCGATCGAATATCTTGCCGATCGAGCAGGGATTCCGATGCCGGCTCCTGAGGCCAGTGCAGAGTCAGCGCAAAGAGATCGTGAACAAGAAAAAAAGAAGTTGTTGTTAAAAGCAAATAAGCTAGCGGCTCATTATTTTTCAGAGCAACTTCATGCGACCCCTAAGGATCACCCCGTTCGTAAGTACATCGCCAGTCGTGGCTTAAGCCAAGAGGTCATTGAGACTTTTGGTATTGGCTATGCTGTGCCTGAGTGGGATGGTCTTGAGAGACATTTACAGAGTCAAAATATTTCGATGGCCTTAGCCGAAGAGGCAAGGCTCGTAAAGGCTCGCAGTAATAAAAGCGGATATTTTGATATTTTCCGTGATCGTTTAATGTTCCCGATTTTTTCTCCGATGGGGGAGCCGATTGCTTTCGGTGGACGTTATTTAGAGAAAAAAGAAAATGAACCTAAATACTTAAATTCTCCAGAGACTCCTGTTTTTATTAAGGGCAAGGTTCTCTATGGTCTTTCGCAAACGGCAAAATACATTCGTAGTGAAGACATCGCCCTGATCGTTGAGGGATACATGGATTTGGTATCTCTGTACCAAGTGGGTATTTGCAATGTTGTAGCGACGATGGGGACAGCATTGACTCCGGACCATGGTAAATTGCTTAAGCGTCTAACTAAAAACGTTGTCGCCTTGTTTGATGGGGACCCCGCAGGTATGGAGGCGGCAGAGCGCAGTTTGCCGATCTTATTGGCTGCAGATTTATATCCTAAGGGTCTGACTCTTCCAAATGGAATGGACCCTGATGATTATGTAAAAAAATATGGAGTTGAAGCTCTAAAAATTGAGCTTTCTCGGGCGCCTGATTTATTTGCGATGATTCTAGAGCGTTGGATGCAGGATTACCGTGGTGAGGCTTCTGAAAAAGTGAAACTTGCGGACAAGTTAAAGCCTTTGGTGATAGTGATTCCAGATCTGCGTTTACGTGATTTGTATTTAGCCGAAGCGGCCCAAAAAATGGCCGTAGCTTTGCCTTGGCTTCGTCAAGCAGTGGGAGTTCAGGGTGTAAGTGCTGTTGGACAGCAAAATAGAGGAAATTTTACTCGCACTGTCACAGGAAATAACACTCCTGAAAAAGCTGTTTCTTCGACGACTTCAGAGCCTGTTTCGGGTGGTGAATTTGCCAAAATTACTCTGCAAAATGCCTCAAAAGCAGAGTTAACTCTATTAGGCTTGGTACTCAAAAGTCGTGCCAATTTCGCTCTGTTTGAGAGTGAAAACATCGTTGAAAGCATTGCTCATGATGGAGTGAAAAAGATCCTAGAAAAAGCACTGGATGTCTATAGACAAGATCTTAGTAAATTTGATAAATTGACCAGTCTCCTCGTATCGTATGTTGATAAACCAGAATATTTGTTTGAGATGAGCCCAGCGGGTACGGGCGATCCTGGTTTTGACGAAGAAGCTGAACAGAAGCTTCTTCGTGATTGCTTTAAGCGTGTGAAGGAAAACTTTCTGCGTGAACAGGCAAAGCGTTTAGCAAAAGATTTAAAAAACGGACCTAGTTCGGAAAAGTTAGAAGAAATAATGAGGATTCAAAGAGACAGAATTTCTTTGAATAAGAATAAAGGGTAACAGGCGGGAGAAGAATGAAACCGAACCTACCAAATAACAAAGATAAAGAACCAGTTAAGGTTCTAACTTTGCAAGAACAAGAAGCGATCATTAAGGAAGAAATTCAAAAGTTCCTTAAGCTTGCAAAGGAAAAGGGAGCTTTGACCATTGAGGAAATCAATGAGTTGCTTCCACCAGAAATCATCGCACCGGTTGTTCTTGATGCCTTTATGCAAGGCCTAGAAGCTGGCGGGGTTGTTATTTCAGATCTTTCTGAAACTAGCAAATCTGACGACGGTGATGGTTCATTCCTAGAGAATGCAGATTCTGAGGATGAAGAAGTTGATGAAGAAGAATTAGCTGAAAGCGAAGACGTAAAAGGCAATGACCCTGTTCGTCTTTACCTTCGTAAAATGGGTAGCGTTTCACTTTTAACTCGTGAGGGTGAAGTTGAAATTGCTCGTCGTATTGAAAAAGGGGAGCGTGAAATTGTTCGTGCGATCCTTTTGTCACCTCTTGGAACTTACGAGATCATTCAACTTGGAAAACGTCTTGATGAAGGCCGTATCAAAGTTAAATCGATTTTCCGTGGTCTTGAGGATGAAGATACTCAATACGATGAAAAAGAATACATCGATAAAATCCATGAACTTATCGGTCGTGTGACTGAGTACCAAAAAGCGGCTGAAGGTTTATTCTTAACTCTTCGTAAAGAAGAAACGAATACTCCAGCTCGTCAAGCAGCTATGAAGCAGCTTTTGGTCATGAATGAAAAGTTGATGGCGAATTTTGAATCCATTAACTTTAATCGTAAAACAATCAACCGTATCGTTATTAAGTTTAAAAACTTAGTAAATCGTATCGGGACTCTTCGTCGTCGTATCAAAGACGGTGTGGAACGTACTTTCTCTAAAGACGTTACAACTATGGTTGAGCGTTTGAAGTTGATTGAAACGAATGAAAAAGAATTAACTAAAATGACTCGTGATACGGGACTTAACTACAATAAGTACCGTTCATATGTGATCCAAGCCGAAGAAGCTGAAATTCGCATTAAGCGTTTAGATTCTGAAACGGAAATGAATCACAACTGGGTTAAAGAAACTTACACTGCGATTTGGAAAGGTGAGCGTGAAGCTGATGCCGCTAAATCTGAGTTGGTGGAAGCGAATTTACGTCTCGTGGTTTCTATCGCGAAAAAATACACAAACCGTGGTTTGCAATTCTTGGATCTAATTCAAGAAGGTAACATTGGTTTGATGAAAGCCGTTGATAAGTTCGAATACCGCCGTGGTTATAAGTTCTCTACTTATGCGACTTGGTGGATTCGTCAAGCGATCACTCGTGCTATTGCCGATCAGGCGCGTACGATCCGTATCCCTGTTCATATGATCGAGACTATCAATAAGCTAGTTCGTACTTCTCGCTATTTGATTCAAGAGCTTGGCCGTGAGCCAACCCCTGAAGAGATCGCAGATAAAATGGACATGCCAGTTGATAAAGTTCGTAAAGTTCTAAAAATCGCTAAAGAACCAATCTCTTTGGAAACTCCAGTGGGTGAAGAAGAAGATTCGCATTTAGGTGACTTTATCGAAGACAAAAAGGTGATCAATCCTGCGGAAGCAATTGTGAACCTGAACTTGGCAGAACAAACTCGTCGTGTGCTTTCAACTCTGACTCCAAGAGAAGAAAAAGTACTTCGTATGCGTTTCGGTATCGGTGAAGAGTCTGACCATACTCTTGAAGAGGTGGGACAAGACTTTAACGTAACTCGTGAACGTATTCGTCAGATCGAGGCCAAAGCTCTTCGTAAGCTTCGCCATCCATCTAGATCTAACAAACTTAAATCTTTCGTAGATACATAGGTTTTAGATTTTAAATGAAGAAACTTAAAAAGGCTCCCTTTGGGGAGCCTTTTGTTTTTAAGAGCAAGAATTGTAGAGTTTCTGATCCCCGTGGGCTAAAGATCTAAGTAGTTAAAATCTTTAATTTTTGATGCGCTGTGGATTTGCCAAGGTCAGGAGCTTTTGTTACTGTTTGCTAGCTGACTGATTCTTTCAGTCAAAGTGGAGGGCTAGCTTAGTTGGTTAAAGCACGGTGCTCATAACACTGGGATCGGGGGTTCAAGTCCCTCGCCCTCTACCACATAATACGTCTCCAGAACTCTGAATCAGAGTGTTCTGATGACGACCAGAGCCGCCTTGAGCGGCCTTTTTTATGTCCAAAATCTGCTCAGGACGATTTATTTTTGTTTACGAATTTAAGTAATTTAAAAAGGTTGAAAGCATCTCCTACGGCAGCCGTGGTCCAGATGTTACGTCACGTGGAAATATGAAAATGATGATTGCTGCTGACTCTGTCAGTACGGAATTGGCTGCAGGACAAATCTCTGAACAAGTCGAAGTAACTGTCGAATACAGTTTTTAACTAATAAAATCGGATTTTCGCAAAAACCAAGGCATCTAAGTCTTGGTTTTTTTGCGGAAAAATAAAATTTACGAAATGAATAAAAAACATGATTTATATCATGGAATCTATTTCGCCAATATATTAGGTTTTATATACGGGACTTATCATTTTTTAACAGGAGTCGACAATGAAGTTTATAAGGTGGAAATCAAGAAAAGATGTGTTCTTTTTAGGAGTTTTAATTCTGGCACTGGGTGCCTGTACTCAAAAAAATGATGCGGAACCTACGAGTAAAGACAAGTGGTCAGCGCAATCAGCTGATATTGCAAAATCTAAAGTTGATATTGATAAACTACCTGTGGAGGAACATAAGTTGTTCGCACCTCCTGAGGTACCAGCACCGATCACTCGAAAAACCCCCGCTCGAGTTAAAATTAATTTAGAAGTACGTGAACAAGTTTCTGAGCTTGCTGACGGTGTCCGCTACACCTTTTGGACTTTTGGAGGTACCGTTCCGGGCCCTATGTTGCGTATTCGTCAAGGTGACTACGTAGATTTCACTCTATCTAATCATCCGGACAGTAAAGTACCCCATAATATAGATTTACATGCAGTTACTGGAACAGGCGGGGGAGCTGAAGGCTCATTTACAGCTCCGGGACATTCTTCAACTTTCTCATTTAGAGCATTAAATCCCGGTGTCTATATTTATCACTGTGCAACGGCTCCGGTTGGGATGCATATCGCTAATGGAATGTATGGTCTTATCGTTGTTGAGCCAGAAGAGGGTTTGCCAAAAGTTGATAAAGAGTTCTATGTCGTTCAAGGAGATTTCTATACTAAAGGAAAATTCGGTGAGCGTGGTTTACAAGCTTTTGATATGGATAAGGCAATTCGTGAAGATGCTGACTATGTGGTTTTCAATGGCCGCGTCGGTGCATTGACTGATGATAAAGCTTTGAAAGCAGCTGAAGGAGACGTAGTACGCGTGTTCTTTGGTAATGGTGGTCCGAATTTAAGTTCGTCATTCCATTTGATTGGTGAAATTTTTGACCGCGTTTATGGCGAAGGTGGCAGTAAAATTAATCAAAAGAATGTGCAAACTACTGCTGTGCCTCCAGGTGGAGCTGCTCTGGTTGAGTTTAAAATGGATACTCCGGGACACTATACTCTGGTAGATCACGCAATTTTCCGCGCTTTTAATAAAGGAGCTTTGGGAGCAATTCGTGTCGAAGGTAAAAATAATCCGATGGTTTATACTGGTAAAACTAGTGACCGCGTTTACCTTCCAGAGGGACAAAATATTCAACCTATAGCGCAAGATCAAAAGAAAGATCCACCGGCAGGAGATTCATTTGAAGCTCGTATGTTGACTGGTAAGATTGTTTACAATCAGAACTGTTTAGCCTGCCATCAAGAAAATGGTATGGGGATTCCAAATGCTTTTCCGCCTTTGGCAAAATCTGACTACCTAATGGCAGACAGAAAACGTGCGATTCGCATTGTGAAGAATGGTCTTGAAGGACCAATTACTGTTAATGGTGAATCTTATGCCAGCACTATGCCAGCATTAGGTTTGTCTGATGACGATATTGCCAACGTAGTAACTTACATTATGAATAGCTTTGGTAACAAAGGTGACATGGTTACTATAGAAGAAGTTAAAAAGGCATTGAAGTGATATTGTTAAGTTTTATGTTCTTTATGGCTTGGGGGAATTCGCTGGAAATGGGGCGGGTTCCCCCTGGTTTTTTAAGCCCAGTGTTTAAAGACCAAGGAGAAGATAAAATCCGAGTCGAGCAAATTTGGGTAGATAAAACTCCGGTCACCAACGTCGATTTTTTTAATTTTGTAGAAAAAAATCCCAAATGGAAAAAATCTAAAATCTCTAAAATGTATGCCGATGAAGGTTATTTAAAACACTGGGGTAAGAATGAAACTTTGAGCTCGAGTGAAGGAAATTTTCCAGTTGTCAATGTGTCGTGGTTTGCCGCCAGAGAATACTGCCACGCTCAAGGCAAAAGACTGCCGAGTACCGTCGAGTGGGAATATTTTTCGGGCACCACAGACAAAGATTATGAAGAAAAAGCTCTGCAATGGTATTCCAAGGCTCGTGAAGAGCTAAGCCCTGTTGGGAAAGGTAAACCCAATAAGTTTGGATTGTGGGATACTCATTCTCTGATTTGGGAATGGGTTGAGGATTTTAACAGTGTATTTATGACAGCGGATTCGCGGCAAGGTTTTGAAAAAGACATGTTTTGTGCCGGAGCCGCCGTAGGTAGTAAAGACCCCTCTAAATACGCAAGTTTCGTAAGATATGCTATGCGCGCAAGTTTAAAAGGGAAGTC
The DNA here is from genome assembly GCA_041987885.1 of Pseudobdellovibrionaceae bacterium. GTDB lineage: Bacteria > Bdellovibrionota > Bdellovibrionia > Bdellovibrionales > Bdellovibrionaceae > Bdellovibrio. The sequence continues at coordinate 8,001 of JBHIVS010000094.1, forward strand.
CACGAGTTCTAGATTAGGATTTCGTTGCGTGAGTGAAGGGAAAAAGTAATGAAGTTTTTATTGTTGTTACCATTATTATGGAATGTAAGTTTTGCCGAAGACCATTCTCATCATCACCATCACGAAGAAATGCAAACTCAAAAAAGCTCTTTCGAAGACACGGTTTTCGGAGTGCCTGGCGAATGGGAAAACCAAAAAGGTGAAAAGTTTCGTTTGCAGAATTTGGCTGGTAAGCCTCATTTATTCACGATGTTATACACTCGTTGTAAAACAGCTTGTCCCTTACTAGTTGAAGATGTGAAAAATGTTGTGAAAGCTCTGCCTGCTGACGAGCAAAAGATGGATGTTGTTCTTTTCTCTATTGATGCAGAATCTGAAACCCAAAAAAGTTTGGCGGAATTTTCTAAGTCCAAAAAACTTCCAGAACATTGGTTGGTCGCCAGGGCTTCCGCTAAGGATGTTACAACTTTAGCAGCAGTGTTGGGCGTGAATTTTAAACGATTGCCTGACGGCGAATATGTTCACTCCAATTCAATTTTTTATATTGATGCCAATGGCAAATTAGCAGCCCAACAAGATGGACTAAATAAACTCGATCCCGACTTTGTAAAGTCCATTAAGGCATCTTTAGCCAACAAAGGTGACCATAATGATCACGCTAAGGATGACCATCAAAGGGGACGCAATGAGGGCTTCGGTCTTTTTGATAAAACCAAAAAATTCTTTAAAAATCTTTTTAGCCCAAAACAAGACTAATTTCAGAAAAAGAGAAGACAATGATCTCTGCAAACGAAAAAATTAATGTCAATGGAGTTGAATTTTCTCATTGGGATATTTTTATAGTCGTCGAAGATTTTTATAGAAAAGTAGAGGCCGACCCATTGTTGTCGGTCCCTTTTAAATCCGTGCATGACTGGCCCGAACATATCAAAAGATTGACCCATTTCTGGTGGATACGTTTTGGGGGGACACCATATATGTTCACCCATTATAATCCTGTCCATAAACATTTTCATGCGGGATTTAATGACGAATTTCTGGAGCATTGGTTAGGTCTTTTTAAAGCCACACTCGAAGAGCGTTTAGAGCCTGAGCAAGCGAGTTTGTGGTTTCTAATCGCCTCTAAAATGGGGGAGTCATTAGCAATGCGCAATGAGTTATTAGTCGCAGAAAATGGAAAAGTTGATTCAGATCAATGAATAGGATTCT
>JBHIVS010000095.1:0-9145 GCA_041987885.1 Pseudobdellovibrionaceae bacterium
GCATTTACCGCCGTTAAACTCATCGCAAGACCAATGGTGACAGCACTGCTTTGAACCAAGGCACAAAATACGATTGAAATGATCAACGAATAAACTGCATTTTCACGAACGCTTTCAAAAATTCCCGTTAAAAGAGGATTTTCAGCAATATGGTGGGCAGACAAAGAGATCATTTTCATGCCAAAAAATAAAAGTCCAAAGCCCATCAGCGCCAAGCATAGATTTTTAACCCCTGTTTTTTTTGCTCGAAAATAACAAAAGAAAGCTCCGGCAAAAAGAGGCAAGGCATATTGTCCTAAATCCAAAGAAATAAGTTGGACTGTTAAGGTAGAACCAATTGCGGTTCCAATGATGACACCCATAACTTGTTGTAAATTGATAACTCTGGCAGAGCCAAGGCCGACGAGCATCGAAGTCGCAGCTCCAGAGCTTTGCATCAGAGTCGTCAGGGCGACACCCGTGAGAATAGCTAAAAGTTTACTTTGCGAGAGATGATTTAATAGGCCGGTGATTTTACCAGCCATTATTTTTTCAAGCGAAGAGGAGGCTAAGCTCATTCCATAAAGGAAAATTGCGACGCCGCAGATAAGGAGAACTATATATGAATTGCCTGTTTCGATCATGTCACTAAACCATGTTGTAAGAAAAGGTGTCTCTAAAATAAATACTCTAGCAAGAGTCTGGCAAATAAGGAAGTGACAATGTTCTGCGTGAGTAGAATAGTAAGACCTAATGTGGGGGAAATTTAGGTATGGACAAGAAAGCTCCGATTGATGTCGTTGCTGCCGTTATCTATCATCAGACGAAAAATGATGGAAAGTATCTGATTGTGCGTAGAGGGCCAGATCAAAGTGGGGCTGGCTTCTGGGAGTTTCCTGGAGGAAAAGTCGAGTTAGGTGAGTCAAAAGAGGACGCCTTGCTTCGAGAAATTAAGGAAGAGTTGAATCTTGATATCTCGATCGATAAGTTTTTAACGGAGGTCGTTCACAGTTACCCGACAAAGACCATTCGACTTTTTGTGTATTTATGTTCTGTTGTTGATGATTATCAAATGTTTTTAGAGGAGCACGATCTTCATTTGTGGCAGAGACCTGAGGATATTAACTTAGAAACTCTTTCAGCTGCGGATCGTCCTGTTGTGCAGATTTTAAGGAAGTAAAAATTTTTTTTCTGAGTCTAGTGGGAATCTACAAAAATCATTTTTTCCAAAAATTCTGTATCGATATTTCGCAATAAGTTTGTAAAAAAGATCTCTCACGTGAATAGGTAGTACCGCCAAAATACGAAGCAGAGTTTTGGAGTATCCCGCAGATTTTAAAATTCCTAAAATTGCATCTGAACGCCGCAGAACGCGACCATTATTATAAAAAATGATGGTGTCCAAGGTTTCTCTGTCGACGGAGGATAGGACTTTCTTGGCTGTTTCTCCCTGTAGAGGGGCAAAGTAGAGAGTGTGATGTGTATCTTTTTGAATCAGTCTGTCGACAAAAGAGTTACAAAGGTGACAGACACCGTCGAAAAAAACAATTTTCAGATGGGGATTAAAATTCTTTTCCATAGAAAAACGTCGGTAAGACTCCTATAATGGAAAGCATACAGGTAAGGGGTTCAAAATGGAAGTCTTGCTCTTTCCTCTCACAAATGTGAATCTGTTTCCAGGCACAGTGAAGCCCATTACCGTCTTTGAGCCTCGCTATATAGCGATGGTTAGAAATGCTGTTAAAGCCAAAACACCTATAGCTCTTGCATATGTCGAAGATCCTCATAAGACGATCTCTGTTGATGTGGGTGCTTATGTGCCCTTTGTGAGGGAAATTGCGGGCTATGGTCTAGTTCAAATTGTTGAAGAGCGACCGAACGGCAGTCTTTTGTGTTTCGTTCAAGGTGAAGGTAAGGTTCGTCTAGGGAAAGTCACAGAGAAAGGCAGTGGTTTTTTAGTTCTAGATGCTGAGAAAGTTCAGGAAGACAATTCCTTGAGCCCAGCGCTGCATGCAGAATTAAGTTCATTAACAAAAGTCTTAGCTCGTTGGGCTTACAGCAATATTAGTGATCCTCAGCAAAGGCAGTTATTTTTGGCGCAATTGATTGATCCATTGGATGTTGTGGGTAATTTTGCAACCTATGTTTTGCGAGATTACGACTCACAATATTTAATTTTAGAATATAACGATTTAAATCAAAAAGTTGAGGCTTTATACAGAATGATGAAGTCCACGGAAATGGTTTTAGGATAAACGAACTTCTTTTGTGTTTTTTTGTCTGCGAATGTCTATTTTCTAATAAACTTGTACCTTTAGCCGTTAAAACTTTATTCCGATAAGACATTATATGGACGTCAATTTTTCTAAAAAATTTAGATTGATTTTACAGCACATATTATTTCTGAGTATCGCTATCTGGTCACTTGGCTGTAGTTTAGACGCAAATATTTCCAATCTTGGCTCTTTAAATCTTTTAAAAGATATTGATCAAAATCTTATTGGTGCAGGACTTTCATGTAGCTATGGGGCTGAGTCTGTAAGGGCTGGACACTCTGTTTCTGGTTACGATACCCAAATTACTGCGGCACCCCAAGATCAATGTCATCTTTCAAAAGCTTATTGCGATGGAAATAGCGGGATCTTAAATAAAAATATTTACTCTTCCTGTAGTGAAGGCGCCGTTTTTATTACAGAGTGGTCTGTGGACGCTGGTGACACTGTTGAAATTGAGGTTGCAGGTTATGGGCAACCCACTGACTATAGTTTTTATGTCGATTGGGGGGACAGTTTCGATTCGTCTGACAATAAAAAATATGATTCTGATGCCCGTATTTCCCATACGTTTTCTCAAGCGGGTGATTATCTTGTAACTTTAAAAGGACGTTATCCTCGTGTTTCTTTCTCTTCGTTTATTAGCTCAAATAGTTTGAAAACAGTAAAACAGTGGGGAACAAATAAGTGGAAGTCGGTCAGTTATATGTTTACAGGAGCAAGGAATTTAGTCTCTTTTGATGCTCCAGATATTCCGGATATATCTGACGTTGAGGACATGAGCTATGCGTTTTATGGGGCGGAAAAATTTAATGGAAGCATCAATAGCTGGGACGTTAAAAATGTAAAGACGATGAATGGTGTTTTTGCGGGAGCAAATGCTTTTAATCAAAATATTAGTTCTTGGAATACTTCAAAAGTAACAAGTATGACTTCAATGTTTGCAGATGCTACGTTATTCAATCAACCCATAGGCTCTTGGAAAACAGACAATGTAGTTAATATGGAAAATATGTTCTACAGAGCAAGTTCATTTAATCAGCCTTTGGGGCTTTGGAATACCAGTGCTGTAACAAATATGCATGGCATGTTTCAAGAGGCTTATTTGTTTAATCAAGATATAGGCCAATGGGATGTGTCCAATGTAAAAGGTATGGGGAGTATGTTCAGAGAGGCGAGAGCCTTCAATCAAGATTTGAATGGATGGCATGTTGAAAATGTCGAATATGCAGCGAATCTTTTTGATGGTGCAGTAGCTTTTAATGGAAATATAGTCTCTTGGAATTTAATTAAAATCACCGACATGACTTTTATGTTTAGAAATAACAAGTTTTTTAATCAAAACATTAGTGGTTGGAATACTGAAAATGTAACTAACTTCCATGGTATTTTTGCGGGGGCTGAAGCCTTCAATCAACCTATTGGGGTCTGGAAAACAAGTAAAGTCACGCATATGTATGCAACTTTTGATTCGGCGACGTCTTTTAATCAAGATTTAAGTGGCTGGGATGTTTCTAATGTAAATTTTATGGCGAATATGTTTTCGGGGGCTACAGCTTTTAATGGAAATATCTCGGGGTGGAATGTTTCAAAAGTGACATCAATGAGAGCGATGTTCAATGAAGCCACGGCTTTTAATCAAGATATCAGTGACTGGAATACATCATCTGTTACAGATATGATTTTTATGTTTTGGCGGGCGACATCTTTTAATCAAGACTTGTCTAGTTGGAGTGTTTGCGCGATTTCTCCAGACTACTATTATAATTTTGATTTTGGGACATCTAGTTGGGTAGCAGCAAAGCCAAATTTCGGCGTCGCGTGCCCCCCTTGATTAATTTTCAGTATCTTTGAATTGGTAAAGCCACTGTAATACTAAAACCCAAATTGTATGGGCAATTGTTAGATGGGTAATTTTCATCCATACCGGCGCATGTAGGAATAATGTTGCATAGCCGAACATAATTCCTCCCAATAAAGTCATCGATAATTGGAATGATTTTTTTCTATAGAATTCTAAATCAGAAGTTTGAGATTTCAGATAGAAGAATAAGCATAAGCTTCCGGCTCCTAAGGTTGCTAAGATAGGATGAAGAACTCTCAGTCTAACTAGGAAGTGGCTTTCTGAGTTAAAGTCATCCATGAGGCCATCAAAAAGATTTTCCGTGGGAAACAAAGAGTTCGACAACGAAGCCCATGCTCCTGTAATTCCCAGAATCACAATAATTATAGGAAAAATATAATTGCGCAGAGGAGATTTTGTTTTCGTTGTGAATTGTTCCCATTTTTGACTAGAAACATGAGTAAGTGCAATCATACCGGTAAGTAAGAATGAATTCACTTGATGAAGTGCCATAATAAAAGCTCTGTAGGGAGTGTCGTTGGAAGTTACTAATTTAAATAAAACTAGCTTTGCTCCTAAGAGAGCTTCTGTGATGGTGAAAAACAAAGTCAGCGCAGCTACTTTGCGAGTAAAGTTTCCTTTTGGATAGATTTTTCTAGAAACCCACCAGAAATAGATAACGACGATACCATAAATTCCTGACATTAAACGGTGACCATATTCTACCCAGGTTTTTCCGCGTTCTGCTTCAGGAATTAGCTTTCCATGGCAGAGGGGCCAAGTGTCGCCGCAACCATCCCCAGAGTGAGAAATTCGAACCCAAGCTCCCCAAAGAATCACTAAAAGTGTATAGATCAGTAGGTACCAAGAAAATGTTCTAAAGAATTTTTGTCTATCAGATTGGTTTTGCATATTGAAGATGAACTACCATCCTTAACGGGGAGGGTCAATCTGACTTGTTTTTCTATGAAATTGACACTTTGTTCGAGAGGCTTTTTAATCAACCTATGGCTGACTCAAAGCATTCACACGGACATTCGCACTCTCACTCACATTCTCATGCGCATTCTCATTCAGGCTCAGGAAGCTCTACGAAAAGAATGGCCATGGCACTATTTTTAAATCTTGGATTTGCTATAATAGAGCTCATCGGTGGTTTGTGGACGAATAGTGTGGCAATTCTTAGTGATGCACTTCATGATTTTGGCGATGCCATGGCGATGTTAATTGCTTTGGGGCTTGAAAAACTTTCTGATAAAAAAAGCGATCATAATTTTTCTTATGGATATAAAAGGTTTTCAACCCTAGGGGCGGTAATAACAGGTGGAATTCTTGTTGTAGGATCTATTATCATTCTCGTAGAAGCTATTCCGAGAATTTTTAATCCAACCCAGCCCCATGCTGATGGAATGATTCTGTTGGCTCTTTTGGGAGTTACCGTCAATGGTTATGCTGCTCTTAAGGTTGCTAAGGGAACGTCTCTGAATGAAAAAATGCTGATGTGGCATATGATAGAGGACGTTCTTGGTTGGGTAATGGTTTTAGTTGGATCTGTCGTGATGAAATTTTTCGACATTCCTCAGATCGATGCTGGTATGGCGATTCTGTTGGCGTCTTGGATTCTGTTTAATGTTGTAAGAAATCTAAAGGAAGCTTTTAAAGTATTTTTAATGGCTGTTCCAAGTCATTTGGAGGCAGGCGTTGTTGAGGCTGAAATAAAAAAACACCCTCAGGTCATAGGTGTTCACCATGCTCATATTTGGTCTCTAGATGGAGAAAATCATATTTACACGGCTCACATTGTCATGGACTCTGTGCAAGATATGGCTAAGGTCGAAGAACTAAAGACAAAAATTAAAAAAGACCTCAAAGTTTTTGGAGTTTACGAGGCCACTTTAGAGATCGAACTTCAGGGGATCGAATGTTCTGATCCTAATCATGATAAAAAATAATCTTTTAAATTTTATCTAGTAAAATTTTCTTTTTCAATAACGGCAAATACTTCTTCTTTTAGTTGATCTCCACAGCAGCCTCCTGCCAAAGGCAAGGGGGCGTCTGCGAGGACTTCAGCTAAAAGAAGAAGTATTTGCCGTTATTGAAAAGGCACTGACTGCCTAGATAAAATTCAAAAGATTATTGTAGGTCTTTTAAAATATTTTCGATTTCTTTTTTATCGTTTTGGCTGAAACCGCGAATTGTTTTTATGAGTTGTTTGTTTTTATTTAGAATGTACAGAGTCGGAACGACTTGAACATCGAAAAGGTCGAAGTACTTTGGATTGCCATCCGCAAAGATAGGGAAATCTAATTTGGTAGTTTTTAGAAAGTTGTCTCGGTCTTTGGGGTTTTCATCTAGATTGATAGCTATGACGATGAGCCCTTTGTGTTTCCATTTTTTGTAAAGATCGTTGTAATAGGGTAAAGCCTTTAGACAGGGGCTGCACCATGAGGCCCAAAAATCGACAAGTAAAACCGAAGATTTTAAATCTTTCTCCCTTATTTTGGGGCCACTAATTTGTACAGCGGGTGTTTGTTTTAAATCGATAGATTTATAGGATTCGATGGAATTTGAAGTTGGCACCACTTGAGCATGGCCCCATGAAATATTTATGAGTGGGCTAAATGCGAGTATTAGTAATGCGATAAAATGTATGTTTATATTTCGCACATAAAATCCTTTATTCATCTTTTAGTTTTTCGCATGGTATTTAGCAATAGATAATATGCTTTTTTTCTTGGGCTTGAAATTAAGAGATAGATTTTCTAAAATAGGCGTATAACAAGGGGAAAATTGTGAAAGTTTTATTGACGGGCGCAACTGGATTAATCGGTAAAGTAGTAGGTCAAAAACTTGTAGCAAGAGGGCACGAAGTATTTGTTGTCACTCGCAGTGCGGAAAAGGCTCGCCAATCTTTGGATTTTCCTTGCACACCTATTGTTGCCAATCTGGTTTCAGATCAAATTAAAGATTCTCAAATTTATGAAATCGAAGGTGTGATCAATCTTTTAGGTGAAAATATTGGCGAGGGGCGTTGGAACGTAGAAAAAAAAGAAAAAATTTATAAATCTAGAGTTCTAGGGACTCGTCATCTGGTTTCAAGCTTAGGAGGCAAGACTCGCGTTTTGGTTTCAGGTTCAGCTATGGGGTTTTATGGAAATCGTTTAGATGATGTTTTGCATGAAACTGAATCTGGAGGGATCGATTTTTTAGCTAGAGTTTGCCGAGATTGGGAACAGGAAGCACAGAAGGCATCTTGCCGTGTGGTTTGTGTGCGCACATCCATGGTATTAGCAAAAAATGAGGGAGCAATGAAAAAGTTATTGCCTCTTTTTAAGATGAACTTGGGCAGTCGTTTGGGCTCTGGACAACAATGGATGAGCTGGATTCACTTGGAAGATATTGCAGATTTATTCATTTATGCCTTAGAAAATGAGAAAGTAGAAGGTGCAATCAATGCCTGCGCTCCTCATCCGGTTCAGAATAAACTGTTCACAGATTTATTGGCGAAGGCTGTGCATAGGGGGACAGTCATTCCTGTTCCAGAGTTTGCTCTTAAGTTGGGTTTGGGTGAAATGGCAGAAATGCTTCTTTTTTCACAAAGAGGTTCTGCGGATAAAATTCAAAGATTAGGATTTAAGTTCAAATATCCGAACTTGGATGAGGCATTGGTTGATATTGTCTGATTCATTTTAGGACTAAGGTTTTGAAGTTGTAGTTTGTTCTGTTGAATCTTTGATTAAAGACATAAACTTTTAGTTTATATGAAAATGAAAGCTGAGCTTAAAGGCCGTGATTTTATCGAAGTCGAACTAGAAGGTGAGTCAATCCCTACTGGGAAAGTCCTTGGTGTTCAGTTTAAAGGATGTACTCAGTTTATGGACCTTATTCAAAGAATGAGAAAAAGTTTTGGTGCTGATATTAAGGTATGGCCTTTGCCTGAGGGAATAGATCACTCCAGTTTGGTTTTAAAAGAAATGATTTTAAAGCTTCGTGGAGAGTGGGTTTTACCGGATGTTCCCGAAGAAGTTTGCCATTGTCGTTCTGTATCGTTAGAGAAAATTGATCAGGCTATTGTGGCAGGAGCCCATTCTACAGAAAAAGTGACTCGCCTAACAAATGCATCTTCGAACTGCGGGACTTGTCGCTCTGATGTTCAGAAAATAATTGATTTTAGACTAAAATCGTCTGCTTCGTAAAAGTAATCAAAAAATTAAGAATCCGATTTGTCAGAATCTTCGTTAGAAGAAGGCGTACTTGGTGGCTCCTTGCCTCGAAGGTCTTCCGTGATTTTTTCTGGAAAGGACTTGTTTTTTAGGTAGTATTCCAAGAGAGGCCCTAGTTTACGCCGACAGGACCCCCCGCAGGGACCAACTCCGGCGGAAGTGCTATCAAAGATTTCATTGAGGGTTTGGGCCCCTTCTTTGATGCAGTTTTCAATTGTTTCGCGACTGACATTGTTGCAGCGGCATATAATCTCAGTCTTTTTCTTCGTACCCATAGTTTATTTAGGTTAGAGGAATCTATGACGCTTTGGTATGGGAAGATCTTTAAAATCTCGCAATGCATCATGTGTTCATTGATAAACTTGCCGAAATCTTGTACAAGAACTGTTCTTCTAAACAAATGGAGCTGAAATGGCTAACAACACAAATGATAAACTCCCAATGACAATTCGCGGCAAGGCTCTTCTTGAGGCTGAGCTTAAACGATTGCTATTGGAGGAAAGACCATCTGTTATTTTAGCTATTGAGGAAGCTCGTGCTCAGGGGGATATCTCTGAAAATGCTGAGTATGAAGCGGCAAAAGAACGTCAATCTATGATTGAAGGTCGTATCGCTGAAATTCAAGGTAAATTAGCAGGTGCTGAAGTTGTTGATATTTCGAGTATCAAGGCAGATCGCATTGTTTTCGGTGCGCATGTAAAGATTGTGGACACGGAAACTGAAGAAGAAGTGTCTTATCAAATTGTGGGCGTTGATGAAGCTGACGTGAAGCAATCTATGATTTCTATTCTTTCTCCTCTAGCTCGTGCTTTGATTGGAAAAAAAGT
>JBHIVS010000096.1:0-9111 GCA_041987885.1 Pseudobdellovibrionaceae bacterium
CTTGGGAACAACAATGTTGAGGGCTTGACTTGAGTCGGACGGGGACACTTGGTAAGTTAATTTTTAACTTACCAAGTGTTTGAAAAACTACGCAAGATGCTTTGCGTGGAATTGGATATGCTGGGAAATAAAGGTCGAGATAAAGTAATAGCTATGGTCGTAACCTTCTGCCATGACAACCTCTGTAGGTTGTTGGGACTCGGCGGCCTGTTGAGTCCAGTGATCTGTTTGTAGGTTGCCCTTATGAAGAAACTCATCCTCTGTTCCTTGATGAATCAGGATTGTTTGAGGATGTTTGTGGCCAGACTTTAAAAGTTCACAGGCATCATAGGTTTTCCAAAGATCCAAATTATCTCCAAGGTATCCTTTAAAGGCACGGTCACCCCAAGAGCATTGAGTTGGATTAACTACAGGAGCAAATGCAGAGACAGATTTAAATTTTTTAGATTCTCTGAGTCCAATCGTCAAAGCACCGTGTCCACCCATAGAATGTCCAAAGATAGAAATTTTCGAACATTTAAAATAAGTCGTTACAAGATCATAAAGCTCTTGGGTGATATAGTCGTACATAAGATAATGGTCTTTATAGCCATCGACAGTTGCATTGAGATAAAAGCTAGCCCCTGATCCAAAATCATAGGAATCATGTTCATGGGGTAGGTTTAAACCACGAGGTGAGGTATCAGGGCAGATAACCATCAAGCCTTGTTTTGCAAGTTCACGTTGGGCACCTGCTTTGGTGATAAAATTTTCTTCTGTGCACGTCAGTCCAGAAAGCCAGATCAGGCAGCCCTTGACAGGGCCCTCGGGAATAAACGTAGAAAATTTCATCTCTGTTTTGGTCACAGCAGAAGAGTGTGACCAAAATTGAGTTTTGCCATCAAAGGTTTTATGTGTTTTTAGGATATTCATTTTTAATCCTTTAGCCTTAGAAAGTTACAACGCTACGAATAGCTTTGCCTTCTTTCATATATTGAAATGCTTTGTTAATTTCATCAATCGGCATCGTGAAAGTCACGAGATCATCGATATTGATTTCCCCTGACATGTATTTTTCTACATATGTAGGTAATTCGGTACGGCCTTTGACTCCACCAAATGCAGAACCTTTCCAAACTCTTCCAGTTACCAATTGAAATGGACGAGTAGAAATTTCTTCACCAGCTCCGGCAACACCGATGATGATAGATTGACCCCAGCCTTTATGGCAGCACTCTAGTGCTTGGCGCATAAGTTGAGTATTTCCTACGCATTCAAAAGAATAATCAACGCCTCCATCTGTCATTTTAACGATGTGGTCAACAACACTGCCTGTAATTTCTTTGGGATTTACAAAATCTGTCGCACCAAATTTTTTCGCCATTTCGGCTTTGTCGTTATTGACATCAATGGCGATGATTTTTCCGGCTTTAGCCATTTTTGCACCTTGGATAACCGATAGACCAATGCCACCGATTCCAAATACGGCGACTGTTGCGCCGGCTTCAACCTTTGCTGTATTTAAAACAGCGCCGATTCCAGTTGTAACTCCGCAACCCAAAAGACAAACTTTATCTAGAGGTGCTTTTTCACTGACTTTAGCTAGAGAAATTTCAGGTAAAACTGTGTACTCTGCAAAAGTAGAAGTCCCCATATAATGGAAAATAGTTTTTCCATCTTTAGAAAAGCGAGACGTTCCATCTGGCATAAGGCCTTTACCTTGAGTTTCACGAATTCTTTGGCAAAGATTTGTTTTGCCTGATTTACAGAATTTACATTCGCGACACTCTGGAGTGTAAAGGGGAATAACGTGATCACCTTTTTTAAGAGTTGTAACTCCTTCACCAACGGACTCAACAATACCAGCACCTTCGTGGCCTAGGATGACGGGGAAGATACCTTCTGGGTCAACTCCTGAAAGTGTATAGGCATCTGTGTGGCAAACACCGCTGGCAGTAATGCGAACTAAAACTTCCCCTTTTTTTGGCATTTCTAGATCAACTTCTTCGATAGAAAGTGGTTGATTTGGACCCCAGGCAACAGCTGCTTTAACTTTCATAATAATTCTCCCATGATTTTATCGGTGATGAGTTCCCTGTGATTGGGAAGTTTGGATGTAAATTTTAATGTGTAAAGTGTAAAATAGGAATCAAAGATTGACTATATCACCATTTAAAACACATTGTTTCCATATGGAAACAATTAAAGAACTTCAAAATATCGCTATTTTCGTCAAAGTTGCAGAAACAGGGTCTTTTTCAAAGGCAGGAGTTCAGCTGGGCATTAGTAAATCTCAAGTTTCTAAGGCCTTAAAGGCTCTGGAAGATGAATTCGGTGTGAGTCTTTTCAATAGAAATACTCGGCAGGTGCATTTAACTCAAAAAGGTGAACAGTATTTTGAATATTGTCATCAGGCAGTAACCGCCCTAGAGTTGGGAAAAACTGAAATTTTGTCTTCTGCCAAAGAGCCTAGGGGACTATTGCGTGTCACAATGGCAGGTGTGTTTAGTGAAAAATTTGTGGCTCCTTGTTTAATGAAACTAGCTAAAAAATATCCACATATTGAAATAGAGGCACATTTCGACTCTAAGATCGTGAATATCTTAGAAAGTAAGTATGATGTTGCGATACGTATAGGTAATTTGCCAGACTCGAATTTGCGCTCAAAAAAATTGGCCTCACGTGAAGAGGTTGTTGTTGCGAGTCCTTTTTATTTACAGTCAAAAAAAATAACACAGCTAGAAGACCTTCAAGCTAGCAATTGTTTAGGGGCAGATTCGGTTTGGAATTTTATTAAAAATGGTAAATTAACAAAATTAGAAGTTCGTGGAAATTTTAAATCTAATAATCCTCGGGTTGTTGCTGAAGCTGTAAAGGCTGGATTGGGAGTTGCTAAACTACCAACAGCCTATGTGGCGGAAGAGATTAAAAAAGGGAAATTGATTTCGTTATTGCAAGACTATTTAGAGCCAGCAAAAGACATCTGGTTTATTACTCCTCATAAGATCAAGTATAATTTTAATGCAGAGCTTTTTTATAATGAATTAATGGAATATCTAAAAAACAAAAAAAGCCACTCTGTGTTTTGAGTGGCTCTATTTAGTTTCTTTTCTTTATTCAGTAAATACTAAACGTCGAAACTGATGTGCTTGGATTTCTTCTGAAAATTAATGGCGTATTATTAGTAGAATAGATAATATTGTAAAAATCTATACTTGCCAGATTTGTCGGAGGAATTGGCAGAGTAGTCGCTCCATTGATAGCTCCTGTTGTTGGATTTAAACTTGCGGCCGTCGATAGTAAAGTTCCTTGATAATCGGCTTCGAATAAACCGATCACTTCAAGGCTGCCCGAAGGAGTTTTAACCAAGTCTATCACCAATGAATTTAAATCTATACCCGAGAATGACAATCTAATATAAGGTTTAAATGTGCCGTCTACGACCCCAGTCGATGGGTTTATTTTGGCGATGGATTGAAGACTCGACCCATTTACATTTTCTAATCCTAATGCATACAGTTCATTTTCGATGACTTTTAATCTCGGAGGCAGTTGTACCATGGAACCATAGGTACTTGGAGTTAGAACATCTGCAATCGTATGTCCACTTAAGTCAGATAGATCAATTCTAAAGAGATTTCCTGCTGACGGGTAAGATTCTTCACTGACAGACGGGAGAGTACCTCCGACCACAGTTTGAAGATCTCCGATGAAATAGAGTTGGCCAGAGATAACTTTTAAGTCGGTAAATCCAGAGCTAGTTCCAAAGACTTTTGTTAGGGGAGTGAGTTGTGCTTGGGAATTTCTGTTGAAAAATGTAACTCCATTATTTGAGGCGACGGCAATTTTTGATGAATTTCCTTCGATAAAATTTATCGTTGTTAATACTGTAGAAAATGAAGAAATATTTATTTCTTGAAGACTACGATCTGCTTTTTTTACAGAAAGTAATGCAGGTGATCCTGAAGTGATAGGATGCCCTAGGGCGGTCGTAATGTTGTCGCCTGCGATATATAGTTCGTTTGCAATCGAATTAAATGCTGTGACAGTTCCATCGAATCCCAGATCTTCAATAGTTCCAGTCTCCATATCTACGGCTACAACAGGACCTGTTGGGGTTTGATCATAAAATATAGAAGCATTGCTCGAAACAAAAAGCTCACCATTTGCCAAAGTTGTTCGCCCACCACAGCTAGCACTGTTTAATATCTCAAAAGAGCTGCCAGTTACTTGCGTACCTGTTGTTGCATCATAGATCCATTGAGTATTAGTGTCGTTATCTTTGCAAACATAGAGATAGTTATTAGCAAGATTAATATTGTATCTATAGTAGTGATTATAATTGTCACTGCTGCCTACTGGAAGTCCTGCTCCATATCCTGATATAACATTTCCAGAATCAATATCTAAAGCCGTGAGGCCATCAAGGTCCGTACAGGTGCCTGTGCAGTTTGTGTAATTAGAATTATGATCCCAAGTAGTGTCTGCAATGTAAGGCAGTCCGGAAATTATAAGTTTGTTCCCATGGCGGGCAAAAGAAATCCTTGAGTTACTTTCACTAATTTTTTTGCCATATGCAGGAGTGTTTTCACCTTTTCTGTAAACATAGAGGCGTAAATATGCCGGGCTGTAATTTGCCCAAACTCCCGGAGTATAACCATAAGGTGCGCGAATGACATATGCTTCGTATTCGTCGTCTGAGTAGGCTTTGATAACATGATAGGAGCTATTTATATTAGTTAAAATTGCGTCTCTAGAAGTGTTACGAGTTTTTGTGACAGTATTATACGCATAGAGTCCATGTGCAGAGCTTCCACCTAAGTTTTTTCCATATGAACAAAGACCTGCTGGAGAATCATCACCGAAGTCACAAATACTTCCTGTGGCTATATTTGGGGTAGGAACAGATGTAGAAGTTCCATCTAAATGGAAGACATGAAAATTATTATTGATAGACCCATTGCTAGAACCACTGAAAGTATTTTGAGTCAATAAGACCTTGTCGCCCACTGCATAGACATTTCCATAATAGTTGGTAACATTTGCGTAAGAATTTGTTGGGTCAACGGTACCTGTTACAGATACTCCAGTTTTATTGTTAAAGGCATAAAGTAAAGAGTGGGAGGGAGAGCCGCCTGTTGTATTTAAAACAAAAAGTCCTTGGGATGAAACTGCAAATTTTACTGGCCAAGAAACGGAACGATCTAAAGTAAACGTCTGATTGAGGGTGGCTAAATCATATCCAACGATAGCATTGTACCAGTGATTGATATAAAGAATACCATCAAAAATTTTCATTCCATTGACGAGAGCATCTGCCCCTGAGGTGTCATATTGTATTTGTGTCGGATTGAACGCATTAAGAGTTATATTTGTACCATTGTAGTCAAAGGCTGCGAAACCATAAGGACGAGTAGTCATGACTGAATTTTCAGTAATTTCTATGGTGCAGTTTGAGCTTAGATAAAAGCGATTATTTATAGGATCTGCAACGATATCTAAAGTACTAACGACTGTGGATCCGCCAGAACAGTTTTGTCTATAGAAAAAAGTAGCTGTTGATTGTAAAGATCCGGTACTAAGACTGTAGCGTTTTACATCATAAGAAAAATTAGTAACACCATCGTATGTAAATACTAAAAAGTCATTACCATATAAAATAGGTGCAGTTATATGTTCACCATTTGTGTTTCCTTGAGTCACTGTTTTCATTCCGAATGCGCTGTCATAACTGCCGTTTGGTAAAAGTCTAATATAGGAATCTTTGGAAAATAAATACATACGACCGGAGGAGTCCATTCTAGACATAGTCGGAGAAAAATTTGGAAATAGAGTCGTAAGATTTGGAGAGAACTCTTGGAAATTTCCGCCGGTATCTATGTATCCGACTCCATCGAATAAGTTGTCTATATAGGAGACATCCGTAACGCCGATATTTTGAGTATCTAGTAGTACTAAAGATTGGAGCTCTGAATGTATAAACTGGGGGTTCCAGTCACCGAGAGCATTCGTTGCTAGATTGATACTAGCGCCGCCGCGGCGGGCTGTGCCTTTGATACTTGTGAATTCTCCGATGATATAAGCTGTGTTTCCAATAATTTTTAAATCGTATCCACCTGATGGTAGAGATCCATTGTGAGTTGAGGTCAGACCAAGAATTTCCATGTCTGGAAAGCTAGAGTCGAAAGTGCCATCTGGATTTAATCTTGCGAGCCCTCTACGGGTCGTATTGTTAATTTTTGTGAAAGCGCCGTAAAGATAAATTCTACCTTGTGTATCTGTTTCTGAAATATAGACAGGTCCATCGATAGTTATATTATATTTTTCAGAAATTTGATTTGCGTTCAACGTATAAAAACTATTGTGAACTTTACCTATTGAATTAAATGATCCTGCAATATAAGCAGTTTTTCCGTCAATTACTTGACTTAAGATTGGACCATTAAACGAGTACTGAAGCTTTGCGGAACTATATTCATTGTCTCCTCCGTTATCGCCATCTGGTGCTATAATTTCTGAAGATAAATTTGCGAGTTTGTCTAACGAAGCTTGAAGAGTGCAAGCAGGTAAGGCGAACAAAAGAATAAGGACCTGTAAGTATTTATTCAAAATATGAGGAAAGTCTCTAAGATACATATACGCACCTCGTATATGTACTTATCGGTGTTGTTCGTTGAACTATTAAGAAACAGGACGATTTTTCAGGTTTTTAGAAATTAACCAAATGTTTTTGCTAAAAAGGCTCAGATATTGGAAATAATTGAATCAGAGTGAGACGGATTTAAGATCTTTGATCGGATTTGAAATAGATGGCTGATAGATAAAATATCAGCCATCTCTTATTCAGGACTAAAACAAAGTAAGTATGTATTTAATATGACCGCGGTACATAGGTTCGTCTGCGTGAATCATGCGATTCATTTCTCGAACAAGGAGGGATGTGATATTTCTATCCTTAGCCAAACCTTTGTTTTTTTGGATATAATCTCTATACAGCAATTCATGGAAAATTAAAGCAGCCTTATTGTTGTCATCCAGTTCTAACCATAAAAACGGAGACATCGAAAAAACATGCATCTGAAAACTAGTGTCATGAAATTGAATAGCAGTAATTTTCAACTCACAGTTTTTATCATTCAAGATAGTTCCATGATCGTCAGGATCATGTTCAGCTAGCTCTGCATCTGTAAGCCAGTTAATTTCGTTAAACCACTTATGAAGCCATGCTTTATAAAGTGGTACTTTCTCTGGAGCATATTTACCCAAACGATCAATAAGTTCAGTGGCCTTAGCCATGGGGCTGAGTTTTTCTGAATATTTGATCGTCATTCCAAAGGAAGCCGATTCATAAAGATCTAAAGTTACTATGGGTGCATCTTTACATTTAACAGAATATCCACCATTGCCAACAGTGTATTGAGCCTTAGCAAAAAGTGGAGTTAAAAAAGTAGCAAGTATAAGAAAGAAAAATTTCATTTTTAGTTCCTAATGGTTGGTGTGGTTAACTGGCAATAATTGAATTCCTAAGCGATAAACCGCTGTTTTTTCGCCTTGAGATAATTTGGCGTAAACTTTTTTGCAGCATTTTTCGAGTTCTTTTTTGGCAAAAGGAATATGTTCTGGATTTACAGCCATACTTACGTGAATCATGTCTCTTTGTTCAACGGGGATTTCGCGGAATGTTTTCTGTGTTTGCTCTAGTGAGTTGTCGTGAAAACTTTGGATATCAAAGTTAGGAATATCTTTTTGAGTCGAGATACTACGAAGAGTTTTATAAAGAGATCCATTATTGTCTTGTTTGATAACTCCAAGTTGAGTCAAAACTTTTAGAATATTTGCGGTTTGTTCAACAGGAAGACCAATTTTTTTAGAGATATACTCTGCATTTAATTGCGAAGAGGTTAAGTCCATTGCCGCGAGTGCATTGAAATAATCTTGGTGTGCAATTTGAGAAAAGTCTTCTTGAGTTAAGATTTTTTCAGGCTCATTTGCTACTTTTTGAAGTTCTTCGGCAATTTTTAAGCGTTCATAAGCAAATTGAATATCGGTGTCAGAAAAGCGTAAAGGACGAATTAATTTTTCAAGGTGAGATCTGGAAATAGGTCTTTTTCCGCTTAAGACTTCTGATAAATGGCCAGGAGAAATTTCTGCTTTTGTGGCCAATGCACGTAAGGAAAATCTCGGATTGGTAGACTTTAACTCTTCGAATTTCTGTTGTAAAAGCTGATTTAACTGCTTCATAAACACCCCCCGGTGATGAGTTATAGGTCGGTCAAAATAGAATGCACAATAATTAAATCTCATTGCTACTTAGTAATGCGTTGCATTTTTGACACTTTTGTTTCGCTGAAAACAATCGAACATTTATCTTATTTTTTGCTGCCAGAAAATTGATTTTTATCAACCTCAGTAGGGGTGTTTTTTGGTTTTACAACACAAAGGATGCTCTTTTGTGGACGAGGAGGCTCCTTCTAGGAAAGCTATAAGCTCATCTTATTCAAGAAGGAGGAGTAAATATGAAAAATTCGATGGAAAATTGGAGATCTAATCGTAGTCCTCTCAGAGAAATGCAGCAGCAAATTGACCGTCTTTTTGAAGAGTTTTCTACATGGCCAAAGGCTTCTGAGTTTGGAATGGGGGACGGTAGTTTGAGTCCAAAATGTCAGATGACGGAAGATACTGCAAATTACTATGTCCGCTTTGAAATACCTGGAACTTCTAAAGATCAGATCAAAGTGGAGTATAGTAATAATATTCTGACGGTTTCGGCTGAGAGAAAAGAAGAGCATACCCGAGATGAAGAAAAACAGCATTATTCTGAATTCTCGTATGGATCTTATTTCCGCTCTATGCGTATGCCAAAAGCTGTGGATGAGAAAAAAATCGAAGCAGCTTTTAAGGATGGTGTATTATCTTTGACTCTGCCGAAGACGGAGGAGGGTAATAAATCAAAGCAGATTCCAATTCAGTAAACGAAATGCTTTGGACTCATTAACATCATTCTAAGCGTCATAAGCACCGCTTGAGTGTGGCCTAGGCAGAGGATGTAGAGACTAATTTAGAAAAAACACAAAAATAACTTTAAAAAAGATTCTCTACTTGCCTCTGTGCAGGCCTTGTTATAGTTCAAAA
>JBHIVS010000097.1:0-9070 GCA_041987885.1 Pseudobdellovibrionaceae bacterium
TCTGTTTTGTCTAACGATCTTGGATACCCAGATATTGGTTTAACTTCTTTGACGGAAGTTGCTCAACGTGGCCGTCAGATTGCTCGTGCAACAAGTCTTCCAACTATTATCGATATCGACACTGGCTTTGGTGAACCAATGAGTGCCACTCGTACCGTTCAAGAAATGATTGAAATGGGGCTTGCGGGTTGCCATATCGAAGATCAAATCAATCCAAAACGTTGTGGTCACTTGGATGGGAAAGCCTTAGTAACTCGCGATGAAGCGGTTCGCAAAGTTGCAGCAGCTTCTCGTGGTAAAAAACTAGATGAGAACTTCCTTTTAATCGCAAGAACAGACGCCCGTGCAGTTGAAGGCCTAGATGGAGCAATCGATCGCGCGAAGGCTTATGTCGACGCAGGTGCAGATTGTATTTTCATTGAAGCACTTGAAAATGAAAAAGAATTCGAAGCTTTCAGAAAAGCAATCAATGTTCCATTGCTCGCGAATATGACTGAATTCGGTAAAGGCAAACTTTATACTTACACGGAGCTTTCAAATCTTGGTTACAATATCGTGATTTACCCTGTGACGACTTTCCGTCTAGCAATGGGAGCAACGATCAAAGGTCTTCAAGAAATTAAAAAGACAGGAACTCAAGAAGGTGTTCTAGATATTATGCAACACCGTAAAGATTTATATGCTCTGACTAAATATGATGAGTATAATTCTTTCGATTCTAGTATTTTCAACTTTACTCTAAAATAGATTTTATAATGGGCCCTTTTGATATCTAGGGCCCTTCTTAATTCCCCACTTTAAAAGATAAAACCCCTTAAATTTGAAGTCCTCGCGGACGCCTCTGCCTTCGGCAGACATACACAGTTTGAACATTATTTTTTGTCACCGTCTTCTGAAAATGGCAAAGATGCTTATCACTGGACCTTATTCACAAATAATAAAGATCAGTTATGCACAAAAAATATTTCAGACATTTTAGACCAAGAAATTCGCAAGGTAAACGGCGACTATAGCCATGCCCGCAATGTCGGCGTCTTGGGTCCTGTAGCAGTTACTTTAGTAGATTCTCAAAAACTTCAAACTCTATTTTCTGAGAATCGTCATCGCGGGCAATTTAAACTAAAAACTATCTTTGCCTGTGCTCAAGAGTACCGTACTTTTATGACTGAAAAAATGAGTCATTAAAAACAAAAGGGCTCATTCATAAAGAATGAGCCCTTTAATAGACATCTATAAAAATATACTAGAGTTGTTCCCAACCTGGGGATTCACATAAGGCTAAAACTAAATAACGCCAACGATCTAACACCGACATTCCTGGATTTCTGCCGTAAACAATACGATCCGTGGAAATCAATCCACGAACTAAGTCATAATCTATGTCATCACCTCTGTAAAACATTTCGTAAGCCTTGGCCATTGCTGACTCTGAGGGAGCAGAAAGTTCTGAACCGATTTTATTCAAAAAAGCCTTTAAATAAATATCTTGAGACAAAATACTCTGACAAGCCTGAGATTTAAATGCGGCTCTTAAAGTATTTGTACCGGAATTCATTGGAGCAACAACCGTTCCATCACAACTGCCCCCATCAACCTTTACATCGCAAGGATATCCATAGGCAGATGTTTTATTAAAAACCCATTGATTAACCATATTGGCTAAATTATTTTGATCAGCGCCAGACAAAGAGCTGTCCGTGAAATTTTCTGTTAACAATGCCGTGATATAAACTCTATTCGCCAACACCGGAGACTGGCTTGTTGGTTCGACAACAGCAAATCCCGGATGATTAGATCCGAGACTCATTCCACTCACACCCATGTCAGCAACCTGAAAGCCCTGTCCACAGTTTTGGAAAAACTGCAGCAACACCACTGTACCAATCAAAAGAGAAAATAATTTTAGTCGTGAAAACTTCATTTTTTTCCCCTATACAACCTTTGGACGACCTACTAAAGAAGAAATGACACCCGTCGATTCATTAAATGAAATCATCGCAGGTGCCGTATTTTCCCAAGGATTTTTATTCAATCTCATAAGTCTCGATAAAGTAGATGTCACCGACGCCGTTGAAGGAGGTCCACTCAAATAGCCATCGATAGCTGCGGCAAATCCGTTAGTTCCATTTCCAGCATCTCTACGAATATTACCAACAACATAAGGACCACCCTTAATCGAACCCGAAAAAGCACTAGTCACCATATTACGATAACCGTGACCGGAGAAAGTACCCGCAATTGAAGCATCACGAGCAAATTCCGAAGAAACCTGCACAACAGTTTCGGACCAAAGGTCATTTCCGTTGGAAGCTCTGCGCACAGTTTTTAAGTTATCACGTAATTCTAAAATTCCAGCTAAAAGGCCCGAATAATAACTATGGGTCAACATCAAGGCAGTATAGGCACCCGTTGAACCATCCATATCTGTGTGTGATAAAACCAATTGATCACCATTTACAAAGCGATTGTTCACATCATCACCGTTAATACCACCAGTTCTGAGGCGAATATTATCAAAGTTGCCCATCCCAATAGACACAGATGAAGACAGTTCTTTGGCAACACAATATTCAGCTAAAGCCAATTGCTGATAGAATTGCCCAAAGTTCATTTGAGAATTCATTTCTCTAATATCATAATCTAAAGCTGTCATGAAATTACGTTGAGCAGCCCCTGAAGCAATTCCAAAAATACTGAATTGAGCTTGATTTTCGATTTGATTTCTACTGACGATGCTCTCTGAAATTCCAGGAACACCTGTCATTCTTGCCGTCCCCTCGACGGCCGTCCGATAGCGATTCACAGCTGCATCCCAATATCCATCGATATCGTTGATTCCCTGTTTCATTCTCGCAGCCGCGTTGTCTAGGTTTTTATTTAATATAGATGCCCCTAAACGATTGGAACGAGCATACGATTTCAAATATGCCATCGCATTATCGTAGGCTGCACGGTAAGTTTCTTTATCCACAGCGGCTTTTGCCGTTGCTGGAGTTCTGGCAAAACCTGACATCAAATCACGAAGTCCGTCTCCCGTACTAACCATTGTGCTGGCTTTATTTTTTTGAGAAACAAATCCCGAAGCATTTTGCCCAGTTAAAACTGCTGCAAATAAACGCTCAGAATTATCTGCAAGTAAACCATGTAAACTTGGCAAACCTGCGACTGGCGTTTGTACTAATAAACTATTGGTATCATGCCCATCAAAACTAGTTCCAAAACCACGCATCACAAACATATCGTTCAGAATATCTGTTGCTAGACGGTTGCTCCCTGAACCATTTTTAACTGGCAGAGAGAAAATATGGGGAATATTCATTCCATTATATTTAAAAGTTTTATATTCAAGACCTTGTAAACGACCATTGCTAAATGAATAGGCTGTTGAAACATAGGGATTTCTAACGATATTATCATCGTCATATAAACGAACCCACTGATCGAAAGAATAGCGCATAGGACCACCACCGATCCAAATGTTCACTAAAAATCGAGGATCTGCTGTACCCAATAATTCTTCGGCACGAGCTTGTTGGATAAAACTTGCACTGATACGAAATGCCAATGTATCAATCACCGAGGCCGTTAAAAACGTTCCTCCGAGCAACCCACTTTTCTTTAGAAAATCTCTACGATTTGAACTCACAGTTTACTCCACGGGTTTGAAAGTTACTTGGTTATAATAATTAGATTTTAAAATGAGCTCTATCATCTTTGACAAAGACTGACTTTGGCGAAGTTCACGACCTAAATATTCTACGAATTTTCTGTCAGCAACATCTCGACTGTTCAGAGATCTATTTAACGTCGCATTTGCAGGATCGGTACGGTCGTAAAGAGATACATTAATTCCAGTAAAATATTGGAAATACTTTTTAGCTGCGCACTGATAAAGTTCATCCATTTCTGAAAGCTTTGTCCCCAAGTCTTCAACATTGGCAACGCTGCGATCTACTAGTTGGCCCGTAGAGTAGGAGCGAATATAAATTTTTCCGCTTGGATTTTGCCTATGAAAGTTTCCTACTGCCGACGCTGACCATGTCGGATGAGCCGCCATATTTCCACTGAAACTTCCAACCATAATAGATTTTTGAAAATTCCCTTCGGCAGTTTCTGCAACCACCCAGTTACGTCCGACAGTTGCAAACTGATCCATCGTTGCATGGCATGTCACACAGCTTCTGGCTGTTCTAAATGTTGCCTGACCTGAGGTCTCTACCATTGATGCCACATCGGATTCTCTCAACGCTGGCAAAGTAAAGCACATCAGTTTTTCATAAGTCGTCACTGCCCATTTTCTAGGAAGCTTAATTGCTCCATCGAAAATTTGACCTTTGACGTGGCCCACATTTAGTAAAAAATAAGATTGCTGCCCCAAGATACCTCCACCCAAAGATCTATAAAGATCAATATTGGTTTCAGCCTGAGCACCAACGGCATTTCCAACAGTTGGTATAGAGTAATTTGATAAAACTAAGGGACTCGGAGAGTTCGCGATCCCCCTAATTAAACCGCCTCCTGAAAATGGAGCCGCTATTTGTGCATTTTGAACAGAAACAGATCCATCAGGGCTCATCATTGAAAGTGAACGAGTCCCCGTAGCCCCACGCACTGGAACGAAGGATTGATTCCCTTGTAAAATTTGGGAGTATCTAACTCCATCGACAAAGAGAGCTCGAGTCATTGTCAAAGCCGGTGTTGTCATTTCTACGAAGGAATCTGTAGGGCTATCAAACTCAGCTTGGAATCCTGAAATCTGACTCTGAAAGGCACTTGCAAACCAAGTTCTGTGAAATTGATAAAAATTATTTAGTACACGAACACCCTCAGTGTCTTCGTTAATCAAGGAACCACTGCCAGAGAGTTTACCTTTATTTAAAATAGACAAACAGGCATCAACAGCTTTTATCTGTCCTGATTTAACTTGGGCAAAAAGACTATGATTTAAGGGAACTGGAACTCCTGTTACCTGAGCATAACAACGGGCAAAAAGAGCTTTTTCGGAAAGAGAGGCTGCATGGGCCGAAGAAAATGCAATAAGAGCACTGATATAAAATACAGTACAAATAACCCAACGCTGTGAGTGCATTAAAACCCCCTATTGCTTAAATTCCCCTATCTTTATTATCGGTTAGATCAGAATGTTTTCCACACCCTAATTCCATATTCTCAGAATGAAACACTTGTTTTTAGAGGGCAAAGTTCATTCCACAACCGATTATCTTGTTTATGTTAGATTTCTGTTAACTCAAACCGTCAATATTGTTTGGACCAAATACTATTTGATTCAAAGTTCCTATGTTCGTTACCATTTTGTTCAAGTGAAATATCTCGTTTCTAGCTATCTATTTGGCTATTTATTTTTAATAAGCTTTTTTATGGGCTCTCCTGCTGTCGCCTATCCTAACTTTATTGGATATAGCTACTCGACCTGCATTACTTGTCATTATAACGGCCACGGTGGTGGAGCTTTGACCGACTATGGACGAGCTCTCTATGCAACAGAAATTTCGGCTCGCAATCCTTTTGGAGCTGCAAATGCTTCTGAGGAAGACACTGCCGCAGGATCTGGTTTTTTAGGAAGCCGTCCATTACCTTGGTGGGTGCGTCCTGGAATTAAATACCGAGGCTTGTGGTTAAAGGTAAATCCAGGGTCTGAAAATGAACTAGAACGTTTTATTAATATGCAAAATGATCTTAATTTGACTTTTTTTGCAGATAAAAAACAAAGACTCACCGTAGTCACCACGACTTCTTACACCGGCAAAGAAGCTTACTATGACAAAACAAACTCTTGGTTTTTAAAAGAATACTATATCCGCTGGAAGCAGAATAACTCTCTTTGGATTTATCTAGGACAATTGGATAAAGTTTTCGGCCTTAGAAATGTGGACCATTCAGCGGTGAATCGTAAAGCTATTACTCTTGGACAATTTGATCAATCGCAAGGTTTTGTAACTCATTTTACATATCCAGACTGGGATATTGCCATCAATGGATTCATTGGAAATGGAGCACAAGAAGCTCAGGAAAAACAAAAAGGCTTTTCTATTTCTGGAGAGTATCAACTCGATGATACCTTCAAGGTTGGAGGCTCTCTACTGAGCTCTTCAAGTGATATTGCAAAATGGAATTTATTGGCATTCACAACACGAATGGGGCTTTCGAAAGCTTCTTCGATCATGGCTGAAATAGGACTGAAAGAAAAAACTGACAAACTTGCAAATACCGAAGCCCAACTCGGACAATATGCTTTGGTTGAAACCTATGTAAATATTCAACGCGGTTATAATTTACTGTCGACGATTGAATATAGTAAAGCAAACATCAAAGAGTCCTCTCCGAACAATACCAAGTGGAGCATTGGAGCTTTAATGTTCCCACTGCCTCGACTGGAAGTTCGCATGATGACAACAAATTCCAAAGCTTACTCTGACACTAATGGCACCCAAGACGCTTGGGCTTTACAAGGACAGGTCCATGTCTCTTATTAAAAAAATATCTTTTGTTTTTTTAATAATCTGTACGTGCTCTATTGCGTCAGCTCAAACAGAAAATAAATCTTCTGAAAAATCTATAGCAAACAAGAGTTCAGTGACTCCAAAAAGTTCGAAAAAAAATTCTTCCCGCTTGAAGTCTTGGTCCATAGGAATTTCTAATTTGCAGTGGAATGAAGATTTACAATTGCAACAGGGCCTGCAAACTTCAAATGATGTTGCTAATCTGAATGGCTTTGCGCTATCCGCGCACAAAGACACTTCTTATAATACTTGGGGTTGGAATTTTGGTTTTTTATTAGGAATGGGAAAAGCCAGTGGCGGCGGCAATAGCTCTTCGGTAGTTTATGCTGAACGAGTCAACTTTAGCCTCTTAGGATTTGCTCCACGTGCTTACTATAAACTCTCTGGTCGCATAAATGTGGGGTTATCAGCTATTGCTTTTATCAAAAACGTCGACTGGCCGACTGCAAATGGAGTTTCGGCAAGATCTCGTGGATCTACGAATTTTACGACTTTATTTGATCTGAATATTCGCTTGAACCCACGTCTAGATTTTTATTCAGGTATGGGTCCCCTCTCTGAAGGCTCAACGCTCTGGAGACTAGGTTTAGTTTACCGACTCTAAGGAATACTGTTGATCCAATCTGCTATCGTCTGTACTTCTTGGGCAGACATACTGCCACCTTTAGGCATTGTCTTAGGACCTGAGCCAGCAGAACCTTGCAACCAATAATAAAGAGACGAGTTTTGAGGATTGCCCTTAACCACCCATCCATTAGCTACAGCTTTTGATTCGCTTAAATTTTTTAAATTAGGACTCGTACCGCCGACCTGATGGCAGCTTGTACATTTAGCATCAAAGATCGCTTTTGCCGCCAAAAACTGAGGAGACTCTGTGCTGCCACCACCCCCGTCTGTCACTTCATTTACAAGAGCTGGATCAAATACGACATTACTAATTCTGTTAGCATTGGCCAAATAACGAGCCATAACATTTAACTCTTGCCCACTGAGTTTACCCTCTTTGTTTAGGCTATCTCCGCCATAGACAATAAACTCATGCACTTGACCTTGACTAGGCGCTGTTACGATTTCTTTGAGCGTATAAGAATAATCAAAAGGAGCACCTGTTTGTTGGACTGTTGATTTTTGAACAAGTCCATTAACCAACAATGTAATATCAGAAGCCTTAGAACCAAAAGCTGCGGCGATTACAACTTTATCTCCTGTGTTTGGCAGCAAAGCTTCTCTGTACTCATTATAAGTAGTTCCCACTGAGTTTAATCTCTGAGCTTTGATTTTTCCACTTTCAATAGAAATAATTGCTTCTTCACTCCCGGCTCCTGATCTCACTTGAATGAGATTACCTTGAGCAGCACGATCCACAGCGATGATAATAGATACTTGATCTGCAAATAAAGAACTATCCACTGTACGATTTTGATTGAGACGACCCCAGGTCGTTAAATTCGTGGAACGCAATAGTTGTGGAAGTAATTCATTATCTAGATCCGTTTGATAATCGTAAAGACTCTGTTGATAAAGAGCCTCATCTTGGACTCCGAAATCACTACAGTTTTGGAACAACAAAACCAAGACACACCCACAAACTATCATTAGGATATTTTTCTTAGTTTTCATGAAAGTCCCCAAAAAGAATCAAAGCCACACCGCTTATTTCTATTCGGAATTTAAGAGGTTCGCTTGATTAATTTTATCCAAATTAACTAAAGATAAAAAAATATATCCTCTTAGTTCTCACTATGAGACAATGACAAAAAACTTGGTATTAACTTACACCCTCAAAAGGGCGATATTAACTTAACACCGAAAGGATCCACAGAGTTCATGCGAAAACTGCTAAGTGTTATTCTTATTTTTTGCCTCCCCCACTCAGCTTTCGCACTGAAAATACTTTCTATTAAACAAGATAAAGTGCTTCTTGATTTAGAGTCAGAAAATTTGCCCATTGGTACTAAAATCGGACTTCGAGACTCTGCAAAAAAACCAAAAGGAATTTTAGCGATTACTAAAATTCAAAATGGCAAAGCGATTGCTTCCCTAAAGGGAGAAGCCCAAAAAGATTTTTCTCTTGAAGTCATTCGCTCAGAAAAATCAGAAGCTTTGCCTCTAAGCAATGATTCAAATTCAAAAAAATCACCACAAAATCCTCAAGAAAAATCGAATCTATCTAAAACCGAAGCTAAAAAATCTAAAACACAAGGAGGCTCTTTATCTGATTTTTACGGAGTGACGGTCGGTTATTCTCTAAATTCCATGACTGTAAAACCAAGTAGCAGCTCAAGCATCAAGCTTTCTGGATCAAGTTTTAATCTGTCAGGATTTTATCAACGCAAACTCACTTCTGATCTTGGTGTGCGTATTTTTGGTAGTTATCAAACATTGAAAGCTTCCGGAACTTCTCAAGCGCCTACCTGTGCTTCAGGTTATAATTGTTCTGTCGATATTAGTTATTTAGGGATCGAATCTTTAGTTCAATATACTTTTTGGAAAAATCCACAATATGACATTTGGGCTGGAGCGGGCTTGGGGTTGCTTTTTGCAATAAG
>JBHIVS010000098.1:0-8803 GCA_041987885.1 Pseudobdellovibrionaceae bacterium
TTTTAATGACGGAAAAGGTTCCGGAGAACAGACATTACCTGCTAGTGAAATTTCGTTTGTGCCGATGGCATTAAATGCTAATAATGCTCAAAAGTTAAATGGCTATGCTGCTGATAAATTTTTAAGAGTAGATACAAATACGGTATTAGATCCTCTGACTATTACTGAGTATAACAGTTTAAAATCAAATGCTGCGCTCACTAGTCGAGTAACCGCTGTCGAAAGTAGTTTGAACGAAAAAGCAAGTTTGAATGGGGCTGTTTTCAATGCGGCAATCAGTGCGCCGGCTTATTTATACACTTCAGATCAAAGATTAAAGAAAAATATCGAAACTTATCCTGAAGGTTTAAATTCTATTTTGAATATGCGTGGTGTGACCTTTGATTGGAAAAAAGACAATCAATCAGAAATTGGTCTTATCGCCCAAGAAGTTGAGAAGGTAGACTCTCGTTTGGTTGTAGAAACTCAAAAAGAAGACGGGTCTTCGTTTAAGTCGGTCAAATACGGGAATATTGTTGCTATCTTGATAGAGGCAATCAAAGAACTCTTTACCCGTTCAGAACAACGTAATGTTGAGGTCGACAAAGAGTTGCAAGCTTTGAAAAATGAAATTCAAAATTTACACAAAGAGCTTAAAGACTTGTCGACGGCTCAATCTTGTAAGCAATCGCCATAATCCATTCTGCATAATAGTGTATTTGAAGCTTGATGTTGGAAAGTTCGGGATGATCCGTATTTTTGTGGATGAAAAATTCTTTTCGTTTGTCCTCATAGCCAATGGAAAAAAGCATAGGATCTTTTTTTAGGTTTATGCACTTTAGAATCGCTTCTTTTATGCAGAAAAAAACAAGGTAACTTTCGTTCAGAGAAATTTCTTTTGAGTTCTTGTACAACGTAATTGCCGACATATCCAAGGCAGAGAAAAATCGTCCCAGAAAAGGTGTCCATTGAGTTTCTCTAGAAGAAAGACTTTCTAAGTCACAGCCTATACTCAATACATCAGCACTCTTAGCTCTAGCTAAACAGAGAATATCAGATTTATGGGAAATTGAGATCTTGTAAGGGGTGTCTCGAAGTTTAAGAGCTCCATTAGAAAGCCTTTGAAAGATACTTTCTTTTGGGGAAGCGCTAAAGATTTCTTGATAAAACAGGCTGTAGTCGCGGGTTTTAATAGGTCCTCTGTTGGATGAGCGGATCAGACCGATTTCGTAGGCAGAGAAGTTGAATCTGATATTGAGTCGATCAATTATAGGCAAGTTTTAGTCGCAGAACAGCAGTAGCTTGAAATAAAAATAGAAGGAGAGTTATAGGCAGATCTCCATTCAATTTCGGTTTTTACAGGAATCATGATGTCGGAATTTGTATTGTTGACGATTCGACGACAAAACCCGAAAGCATTAATTTGCTCAAGGCTTGCTGCCTGAACTCTATATTTATAGCCATCAGCCTCAAGAGCGGCAAAGGACATTATTGCTGTTAAAACTGTTCCAATAAGAATAAGTATTACGGCTTTCATAGATGTCTAAAATTATACTATGTTTAATTCTAGGAGTAAAGTATTGCATTACATAAATGTTTTCTTAATGATCAATAGTAATTAACCTATTGTCTGATTAAGAGGATTTCCATGGCACCTGTCTCGAGTTCTATTAAAAGCAAAATGCTGATTGTTTTAGCCTCTATCATAATACCCCTAAGCGCTTGGGCTGATACAGCTGAGCCCTTGTTTCTCGATATGGGAGGCTTTGGGATATATCGTCTCAATAAAGCAGAGTTAGATATTTTAACTGATGAACATATTCAACAGGCTTATGAAACCTACGTTCGTAGGTATTTTGCGGCTTTTATGTATATTACTCGAAATATAGTCTCTATAGAAGTTCATCAAGGTTATAGTCCTGCTATTGTGAATCCTATCATTACAGAATTTAATATGTTGCCTGCTGCAGAGAGGCGCGAGAGAATTGCCAAGCTCTATTTAGATCCCGCAGGATTGAAGGAAGAAAACAAAAGAATTTTTGAACGAGTCGTAAAATTAGTTGATGATTGGGATATCCAAAAAGGATTTCCAAGAATTCAAATAACAATGCCTGATCATGACCCCAATGATATTCGTAGAATTTATCTTAAAAAATTAGGTCTGCCAGAGAGAAGATTCATTATCAATACGGAAACGGTCAATAGCCCGTTGATGTTGAAAGTTTTAAACAACTCAAGTCTTTCAGTTGTTATTTTGATTACTTTTTTGATGGGCTTAGTACTTGGCTTTGGCATTGCTAAAGTGACTCGAAATGCTGGGAAATAAAAATTTACGTTCAGAATATTTAATAACCGCCGATGATCTTTTTAAGTTCCTCGGCGCATTGGCAATGGTCACATGTCATTGCTTTATATTTCTTGTTCGTGGCTTGCCAGTAGAGAGAGCACCTCAGGTCAGTATGGACATGAATCCTCACTTTTTTTTACCAGGGTTTATGTCAATGGCTTTGCCAGCTCTTGCAGGCTATGGCTTTAAAAAAATTCTGGCACCATATATGTCTGATGGTTATTTATTAAATTTAAAGACAGCAAATGTTTTTAAACTTTTGATTGGTTTGATTCTTTTAGATGCTATTAAAAATGGTCTTTTATTTGGCTTTATTCATGCGTTCAAATGGGATGTCTTGGCTTTTGTCGTTTCAAGTTTATTGCTATTAATGTGGACTTTGAAAAAATATGGAACAAAAGGTGTTTGGGGATTGGTGGTTTTTAATATAGTTATAATTATCGTCTATGCATTTTTTCCGGTGTGGCTCAGCCTTTCCGAAGCATTTGTTAAAAACGTCCTAGAGCTCCCAAAAATAGTTTTGTTTTTACCTTTTTCAGTGCTGGCAGGGGGATTTTTCTTTTGGATATGGAATTTTGATCTACAGACAAAAAAAAATAGAAAATATCAGACTATCTTAGGGGTGATATTGGGGCTTGTTATCTGTATTCAGGTATTCAAAGAACAGATGCAAGAACCATTTTTTTGGGCATCTTTGATCAAGTTGCCACTTTCAATATTTGTTCAGCTGGGGCAAGGGGGAGGTCATATTTGGCCCTTATTCCCTTGGATGTTATTAGTAGTAGCTGGATTTTTATTTGCTTATTACGAGTCGTGGATTTTTAAGAATTGGAAGAACGCTTTGGCTGTGTATGTTGCAGCTCAAGTGGTTTTTAATACGGTATTATTTAATTATTTTAAATCTTTTAGAACAGCTGTCGCCGTTGAGGATTTCTTTTCTTCTAGTTTTTTTGAGCCGCGCTGGGAAGTTTTATCGCTAATGATTACTTTTTTTATATCGGCGATGATCGGTTATTTTTATTTTTTACGTTGGGTGCCTATACGTTCTAAAACGATAAAAATGTATTCAGAAGGAATTCTTCTATTTTACTTTGTCCATTTAGTGGTGGCTTACGTTTTGTTACAACCTGCAATTCGTCTTTTTCCAGGTCTTTATGTTTATACTCTATATCCAATCGTTGTGAATATTATCAGCTATTTCTTTTTTGCAGGTTTGCAGCCTCTGTTTGAAAAGCATATCGAAGTTAAGTTGATTAAAAGGTAGGTTTTGTGTCGATTTCAGCAAATGATTGCGTCATTGTATCTATGGGATGTTTTTTGCCAGGGGCTTATAACACTCAAGAATATTGGGATTTATTGTTGCATAATAAATGTCAGATAAAACCTATCAGTGAAAAACGCTGGAAAAAAGAATTGAATTACAGTCCTTATCGTGAGCAGCCGGATAAAACCTATTCACATTATGGTGCCGAAATTCCAGATGACGTGTATGTGACTTGTCGAAAGAAATGGTTTGGCGAAGACTCTAATATCTCTCGTATGGATATTATGGCCTTTGAGGCTATGGAGCAGGCAAGTAGTGGTATCAAGCTTCCCAGCCCTGCAAGAGTTTCTCTTATTCTAGGGG
This sequence comes from Pseudobdellovibrionaceae bacterium, assembly GCA_041987885.1. Taxonomy (GTDB): domain Bacteria; phylum Bdellovibrionota; class Bdellovibrionia; order Bdellovibrionales; family Bdellovibrionaceae; genus Bdellovibrio. The sequence goes on from JBHIVS010000098.1 coordinate 3,954, forward strand.
CGATGAATCCTGATGAGCGTTATTTTGTTACGCGTTTTAAAACCTCTATTGATGATATCGATGATAAGCTCAGTGATTATTTTTCTGAAGATAAGCATGAACAACTAAAGGCTTTGATAAAAAGATATTCAGATCGACTCACTCAAGGTTTTGAAGAAAAAACAGACGATCTAATGTCTACGTCGGTATTATCGCGATTAAAAAATAAATTCGATATTCAAGGACGAAGTTTTATCGTCGATGCAGCCTGCGCAGCGGGTATTGCAAGTATTGATTTGGGTATTAGTTATTTAAAAAATAAAAGTACTGATTTCGTTTTTGCCGGTGGCTTAGAGAGTAACTTGGGACAAGGAACCTATGTCCTATTTAGTAAAGTAGGTGCTTTATCCGAAGAACGTTGTTTACCCTTTGATAAAAGATCCCGAGGTCTTTCTCAAGGCGAAGGTTCTGTCATCTTCGGACTTCAACGCTACGAAGACGCTGTTAGAATGGGAAACCCTATTTTAGGAGTCGTTAGAGGTGTGGGGGCTTCCTCAGATGGGAAAGTCGCAAGTCTTTTTCAACCTGATATCGGCGGACAAATGTTAGCCCTTAAAAGGGCTTATGCCGATGTTGATAATCAAAGGGTAGATTTTGCAGAGCTTCATGGAACGGGAACTCAAGTTGGAGATTACACAGAGAGTGAGTCAGTTTCTTTATTTTATAAAAACTATGAAATTCCTGTTGGCGCCGTTAAATCATTGATCGGCCATACCAAAGCAACGGCCGGTGCTGCGGGAGTTTTAAAATGTTTATTAGCTATTCAAAATCGTCAACTGCCCGGCAGTGGCTATATTCAAGATTCATTGTTTTCTAGTTCAGATCTTTTTATTAACAAAGAAAGCATAAATTTAAAAAATAGTAATCACGCCATGAAGTGTGGAATATCGGCTTTTGGATTTGGCGGAACCAATTTCCATTTATTATTAGAACAATATAATCCAGACAAATCCACAGACGTCGAAAAACCAGAGGTTCAAACCGAACAAGTTGCCTTTTTAGGTAGTTACGAAATTGGTATAGATAAATATCAAGATAGTTTTTTTACAGATAAAAATTCAACCTATAAGTTACCACCCAAAAGTTTAAAATTTATCGATAAAACTCAATTATTAGCAGTCTATGCAATCGAGAAACTTCTGCAAGACGTGAATCCTCCAATGACCCAGTATCATAGGGATCAGACCCATGTATATTCGGCAAGCACTTTGGGTTTAGATATATTGAATGATCTTACTCAGCGGATTGCAATTGACACAATTATCGAGGGTATTGATAAAGATCCCATTGCAGATTTAAACGAAACTGAAAAATCTCTGCTTTTGGATATGAGCAACTATTTAAAGAATATTAAAAATGGATATACACCTGCAACCGAAGAGTCAGGCCCAGGGGTTTTAAATAATGTAATTGCTGGACGGGTCTGTAATGCCTTTAATTTTAGAGGTAAAAATCTAAATATCGATTGTGATATTGCTTCAATTTCTGCTGCTATCGAAGTTATTTGTGAAGATATTAAGGCTGGTAAAGATGGATTATTTTTATTAGTCGGAGTCGAGGAATCAGTTAATGAATCTGCTTATAAAATAGATCGACAAAGAGTTATTGTCGGTGCCTTTAGCAGTGTTAGATATGCCAAAGAAAATTTTCTAAAAATAAAATCAGTCATGGAGTCTTCCCATGCTTAAGAATCTAAAAAAATCTTATTATGGTGAATCCTTTAAGTTTATATCGACGGAATATCAAGATATTGATTATTCGAAGTTGTCTTTGATTTTACCAGGTCAGGGAAGTTTGGATTTGCAGCAGGTAGCTTCGGAAATTCGCCATATTCCTAGTTGTACGGAATTTTTTAAGAGAGCCGATGAATGGGCCTTTCGAGAAAAGTTGCCTAAAATTTCAGGAATACCCTATATGCAGTTTACGTCTATAGGGGATGAGTTTCTTTTAAAGAATCTTTACCTTTTTACGATGACGGTGGCTCTTTGTGATTACCTGAAACAATCAGGAAGGTCCATCGAAGTTTTAACCTCACATAGTTTCGGAGAATGTGCTGTTTTAGTTTGCTCTGGAATGCTGAGTTTTGAGGATGGTCTGTCTATCGTTAAATGGAGAGAAGAAGTATCGCCTCTTCCAGCTAGCAAAGGAACTTTGTTAGCCTTATCGTGTTCTTTGGATCAAATTGCGGATGTTCTATTAATACCTGAAGTTTATTTGGCCAATGTAAATAGTAAGCAACAAATTGTTCTTGCTGTGGCTATGGATAGTTTGGCAAAGGTAAAAGCTCATTTAAAAAAGTCAAAAATTGCGGCTGTAGAGCTTAAAACTGTCGCCAGACCTTACCATTCTAATTTAATGCTTGAAGCCGGAGACAAACTGAAAGACAAAATTCTACGGTCTCAAATTAACGTAGGACCTGTCGAGATTTCTTTCATTTCGTCCGCAGACCAAAAGATGTATTCGAAGGGTGTGCAGTTAAATTTAGCTGATATTGCTGAATTAATGAAAAGCCAGCTAACAAAGCCTGTTTACTTTGATCAGCAAATTCAAAAAATTAAAGATCAAAATATTTACTCTTTTCTTGAGTTAGGATTTTCTGAAATCTATATAGGTTTTATTCAGAATATATTATCCGATAAAAATATTTCCGCTCAGTCTATGCGCTGGTTGTGTAAAAAAACGGAAGACAAGGTCGGCAATAAAGCATGGGCTTTTGACGTGCAAAACAGTCCTTTCCTAGGTGTTTTGCGCAAATATATCAACAAAGTGACTGGCTACGACGTTCTTGATATTCAGATTCACGATCAATTTCAAGAAGACCTTAGAATTGACTCTATTAAAAAAGCTGAAATTGTCTTTAAGACTCTTGAAGAACTCAATTTATCAATTGATGAAAGTTTAAGACTCGCACAGCTTCGCAGTGTTGGGGATATAGTTGATTTTTTAGAGGGGTTAAAAAAGAAACCTATAAAAGCAAAAAATAATAAAAAAGTGACTTTTGATATCTATAAAAATCATTGGACCCCTTTGCCTTCTGTAAATTCTAGTTTTGAAAAAAATAGCTTATTTAAAACTGTAGATATTTTTGATACTAAGTTCGCAGAGACATTAAACGATGTTTTAAATCAGCAAGATCTAGATTATTGCCTATTAAGTATAAGTCGTAATTTTGTAAACTCTGCGGAAAAACTTGAGTTTATTAAAGCTCTTCGTCATGTTTTTAAATCCTTTTCAGATCAAGGATCTAATCTTTGTCTGGGACTTGTTTCGAATACAAAGTTTCACAAAGATTTTGATGAGCTTGCAGCCTTTTTAAAGAGTCTATGTAAAGAATTAAAATTGAAATTCCGTTCTTGTCTGCATAAGGATTCTTTTAAAGAAGAATTATTTCTAAATTATATTCAAGTGAATCCATTTGTCGTTGAGTATATGGCCCAAGATAATAAGTGGTTTGCAAAATCCTATGAGCAAATGATTAGGCCCGAAAATTCTTCCGGTCAAACAAGCTCTTCCCTTACGGTCATGGTCATCGGCGGACATCGAGGGCTTGCCTATGAGTTGTTATTAAAGAATGTTTTCGCAAAAAACACTAAAATTATTTTGGTAGGTCGTTCTGCGATAGACGATGCCAAGGTTTCAAAGAATTTATTAAAAATTCAGAAGCGTTACCAAGATTTGATTTACTGTGCGGGGGATGCACGTTCTGTTGAATTTATGAGTAGCTTATTGGCTAATCACAAAGTTGATATCGTAATTAACTCTGCGGGATTAGAGTTTAGTCGTTTGTTGAGTGAAAAAACAGACCAAGAAATTGATCTTGAATACAATACTAAAATTGAAATTTTGGATGTTATAGAGTCTTTAAGAAATCAATATGGCTTTAATGTTATTAATTTTTCTTCCGTGGCAGCGGCTTTTGGTAATGGCGGACAGACCGTTTATTCTATGGCTTCCGCTTACCAAGCCCATCACTCTGAGCATTTAAATATCTATTGGCCGCCTCTAGAAAGAGTCGGAATGACCGAGAATCTTGGTATTTTAATGAAGCTGAAAGAATCGGGACTAGGGCTTTTACCATTAGAGCAAGCAGTAAGTCTTTTTAAACAACTGGTCTCCGAAGGGAGTCAGGGATCTTATTTGTTGTTAAGTCCTCAAGATTTATTTTTATATGAAGTCGAGCTATGTCTGGACTTACCTTTATTTAAGGCTTTGGGATATTTGGTTGATCCCAAAAATGCGACTTTTATGAAGATATTTAATAAAGAAACAGATCGCTATGTCTTAGATCATGTCATTGAGCAGATGCCGGTTATTCCAGCTTCTTATCAATTGGCAAGCATGATGTTATTGGCGAGTGGTTATTTTAAAAATCTACCGGATCTTCATAATTTCAATATAAAAAATATTATGCTGATGATGGAAGGGGAAGATCTTAAAAGCTTTACCCATTTAGATATAAAGTTTTCTCGATCAATAAAGTCTACGGTTTTCACCCAAATGGAACATTTTAGTGCAGATCTTAGTATGAATAAAACTTTGACTGATATTGGACGTAAACCAGAGCCGTTTGATTTGGATTTAATTTGCGATAAATTTTATTCCCCTGAATGTGTGGGCTTTGGGCCCAAGATGCAGGTTTTAAAAGTTGCCCACTTTAATACAAAAAATGAAAGTATTATTGGATTTGCTCGTCCTGAAAAATTTTATTTAACGGGCAGTCCTGTCGTTGATTTGTGGATGGCTAGCTTTGAAGTGGCTTTTCAAGTGATGGCACTAAAAGGAATTATGATTGGTAAAGGCCTTTGTATTCC
>JBHIVS010000098.1:8813-9054 GCA_041987885.1 Pseudobdellovibrionaceae bacterium
ATTGAAGTCATTCGTGTTCCGAATGGAGAAATTCGTTTTCAAGTAGAGCTTCATGAAATTTATAAAGAAAATGATGCCTTTCCTATGAAGGGGACTATTTCTGCTTATGATGATCAAAATAGAATTTGTTTTAAAATGAATAACGTTATGATGAGTAAAATTAGACATTTTGAAACGATACCATTTGATTCCGTGGCAAAGGAAATTTTGATCTGATGAAAAAATTTGATGCGATTGTCAT
>JBHIVS010000099.1:0-8739 GCA_041987885.1 Pseudobdellovibrionaceae bacterium
CAAGCTCATCTTTCAAATGACCAAAGAAACTTTCTATTGGTGCATTATCTAGGCAGTTTCCTCTGCGTGACATGGATTGCTGAACCTTATATTTTTCTAAGATGTTTCTGTATGCGTAACTAGTGTAATGAAAACCTTGGTCAGAATGCATTGTTAATCTAGAAAGTTTCGATGGCGGCAGTGAACCCAAACACTTCTTAGCTACTTCGGTGGATAAACTCATTCCCAGATATAAGGATGTTGAGTAGGCCACAATCTCCTTAGTACAAAGGTCTTTAACTGCCGACAGATAGACCTTTTGAGAGTTACCAAATCTGAGTTCTGTAATGTCTGTGCTATAAACATGATCGGCGCAGACAGGAGAAAAGTTTCTATCTAGAATATTCTTCTTCACTGCGTGCTCTGTTTGTTTGCAAATATGCTCATTAAATTTTCGTTTTCTTCTTATCTTCGTTAGAAGACCATATTCTTTCTTTAAGCGAGCTACTTTCTTAGGATTTATAGCAAGGCCAAACTGTCGCTGGATTTTCATTACGGTTGTGCGAATGCCCGCTTTACCATGACTCTTCTCGTGAACAGCTTTTACTAGTTTTAAACTTGGCTCATCTTTTTGAACTCGGTCAAACTTATGCTCTTTCCAATAGTAAAAAAGAGATCTTTGAACGTTTGCTACGCGACAAAGTTCTGAGATTTTAAGGCGTGGTTGTTTTTCAAGAGCCTTGGCAATTAAGGTGCAACGCGATTTTATTCGCCCTTTTTTGCCAAGGCATGGAGCTTTTTTAGGAAATCGTTTTCAGCTTCAAGGTAAGCCAATCTTGCTTCCATCTGCTTTGATGAAAGTGGCTTCTTACTAGCCGAAGAACCTTTAGGCCGCCCCGTGGCACCTTTTCCTCGACGCTCCTGAGAAAACCCTTTTGCTCCATGCGCTTCCTGATTTTTTAACCAGCGAGCAATAGCTTTGGAACAATAATTTTCTGGGAAAACTTTGGGATCTAAACCTGCATCAGCGAATATTTCCGATGGTGAACGACCCAATTTGTAGGCTTTAACTGCCCTTATTTTAAACTCGGAAGTAAAGCTGATTTGCTTGTCTCCAAAACTAAAAACGCTAGAGTTTTTGCCAAAAGCAGCTTTAGCGTTCTTTATCCAGACCCTCATGATTTGTCTCCTTCTTAGAAGGATACCCCTAAAAACCTAACAGGTCTTTTTATTTTCCTGTCTAATTTTTGGGGTACAGATCAGATGAGGAGAGCCTTTTTTATTTTATCAGGTTTATAAAATTATTTTTGTAGATTTGGATCTTTTAAATTTTGAATTAATTTTTTTGCTTTTTCCATGTTTTCAGGAGCAACGTAAATTCTATCAATAATACGAGCGCCTTCGTAACGATGGAAAATTTCTGTTGTGCGATTGATTGGTTGCGGTTTTGCCCAAGGATCATATTGATCGACAACGTAAATTTGCAAAGAACGATCTTCAGGAGATGCTGTATGATATTTCGATAAACGAGTTTTAGAACTCGTACGAATGACATCAATACCTTCATTTTCTAAAGTTTGTTTTACAATATCTGGTCCATCCGTTTCTTCGGTATTATGTTGTTCAAGGACAACTCTGTAAGGACGTCTTGTGGCAACTCTTTGTGCCCAGCTATTAGGTGCAGAACGTAGATGTTCATGTAATCTATAGTCATTATAAAGAGTGTACTCGTTAATATCTCCAGGAAGCACGAATGTGCAATCAGGAGAAGTTAGGTAACGAGTTAGCATTTCTTCGTAGATAATAGATTTATGATGACAATAAACCATCAAATTCATGTGATGGCGTGATAGTAAAAAATCGTCGAAGGCATACAAGGCTCTACGATTTAAACCTAGATACATTTTATTTTCAATGCGATAGAAAGTTAAATTTTGTACCAACCAGCCTGTATCGATTTTTCCGTAATTAGTCCCACAGAAATAGCTATCTCTCTCTAGATAGTCCATTCGATCCACATCTAATTCACTAGAAACTAATTGAGACAAAATAGGTCTGAAATCTACACCGTTATCAATAAAGAAATCATCTGGGCAATGCAAAGCTTTGTCGATTAAGCAAGCCACATGAATAGGTTGAATATCTTCAAAATTTTTAGAAATTGTTTCTGCAATATTAGAGTCGGTGACATATTTGATTGTATAGTCTTCGTGATTTGCTTTGCGGTTGTGATTCATCACCGTATGAGCTTCATCACCGTATTTTTCCTGTTCTTTGTAGAGTTTAATATTGAGCTCTGACAAATGAGGCATCACATATTCTGTGGTATGGCTTAAAGGCCCGTGTCCTACATCGTGTAAAAGTGCAGCTAATCTTAACACCTGTCTGAATCTTTGTTTTACAGAGGGCTTTGTAAAGGGATACACACGGAAAATTGAGTCAAAAGTCATTCCAGCTAAGTGGCCCACGCCGACAGAGTGAATATATCTGTTATGAACAGCTCCAGGGAAACTAAATTCGGCGACACCTAATTGTTTGATTGTGCGCAAGCGCTGGAATTCAACAGTGTCTAAAACTTCAACTTCGGAATTTGCATAATAGATTGAGCCGTGAACGGGATCTCTAATTTCCATGTCATTCTCCTTCAGAGCAGAGCTATACAGTGTCACTTAGCGGGAGCCTTGGGTATAAGTCAATAATGTTGTCGTACTCTGTATTTCTTCTTTAAATAGCCTCAATCCCTAGGGGAGGTCTCTGGGGCTTAGGTCTGTATTTAGTTTTTTCTGATATTTTTCTAATAACATGGGGCGTATTAAAAACATCAATATATTCAATATGTTAATAATAAAATTAGAGAGATGAATAGATAAAAATATACAGGCCCTAGATCCAGATTTGTAAAAAAATGAGACGTATCACTTTAGGAATTTTTAAGGGCACCGATGAGTAAGGTAAGGAATCACCCTAGGGCGCTATGACGGTGCCACAGAGTTTCAAGGATCGAAACTCTGAAATCTTCAAGGAGGAGGAAACATGGGTCTTCGTATTAACACAAACAGTGCTTCACTAAATGCGCAAAGAGTATTGTGGGGAACTAAAATCGGTCTTGATAAGAGTATGGAAAAGCTTGCATCAGGATTCAGAATTAACAGAGCAGGTGACGATGCTGCCGGTCTAGCGATCTCTGAGAATTTAAAAGCTCAAGTTCGCGGTCTTAAGCAAGCCTCAAGAAACGCTCAAGATGGTATCTCTCTAGTGCAAGTGGCAGAGGGTGCGATGAATGAGGTTTCTTCAATCCTCATCCGTTTAAGAGAGCTTTCTGTACAGGCAGCTTCTGATACTATCGGACCTGTAGAGAGACAATTCTTAAACGTCGAGTATGACCAATTAGTACAAGAGATTGACCGTATCGCTGAAGGTACTGAGTTCAATGGTACACCACTTTTAGCAGGTGTTGGTTCCATCCTTGATTTCCAAGTTGGTACTAGAAATAATCCAGAAATTGACCGTATCTCCTTCGATGCTTCTAAAGCAGATGCTAACTCAGCAGCACTTGGAATCAACTTAACATCGGTTTCAGATAAAGCTTCGGCTCAGAATGCTCTAGGAGCTATCGACCAAGCAATCGTATCTGTTTCCGCGATGAGAGCAGACTTTGGTGCGATTCAAAATCGTCTTCAGTCAACAATCTCAAATATCCAAGTTTCAGTAGAAAATATGTCAGCAGCCAACTCTCGTATCAGAGATGTGGATGTTGCCGAAGAAACTTCTGAAATGACTAAAAATAATATCTTGTTGCAAGCTGGTACTTCTGTCCTAGCCCAAGCGAACTCACAAGCTAACGTAGCACTAGGACTCTTGAACAAGTCATTCCAAGGTTAATCCTTGGAGTGACCTAGGTTCCCGATCTTGATAGATCAAGATCACCCTCATAGTGTAAGCCCCATAAGCTCTTTTAAATAGAGCTGACATATTGATCTGTTTCCTGCGACGAGGCCGCTAGAATGGCGGCCTCATTTTTTTGCGTTTTCTCTACGCTGTTTTTCCTTTAAATGAATCCTCTGACTTCAGAAAACTATCTTCGGTTGCTTCCAAAAAATAGAAATATAAATACCTAAAGTTGAAGTCCTCGCGGGCGACTCTTCGCTTTGCTTGAGTCTGCTGTGGAGATCAACTTTAGGTATTTATATTTCTATTTTCTGGAAAAGAAAGTGCAATTTTCTGAAGTCAGAGAATTCATTTAACATATCCAAATATGTTTTGGATTGGGGCGAAAAAGTAAAAAAATGTATAAAAATGAGTCTTCTGGACTTAAATATTTGTCTCAAATGACGACAAGGATAGTAAGGAACTCTATCGCAAAGAGGTCCGTATTATTAATTAAACGGGTGCACGGATCGCGCCCATCGCCAATGGATGGCAGTTTTTCAAGGAGGAGAAAGAACATGAAACACGGAGGATAGAATGGGATTAAGAATCGGTACGAATGTAGCAGCGTTGAATGCTCAGAAAAATCTTTACATGACGAACAATAATGCAAATCGTTCCATGGCAAGATTAGCTTCTGGGATGAGAATTAATCAAGCCGCTGACGATGCTGCAGGTCTTGCGATTAGTGAAAACCTAAAAGGCCAAATTAGAGGTCTTCGCCAAGCAAATAGAAATGCCAATGATGGTATCTCCCTTGTGCAAGTAGCTGAGGGAAGCTTAAACGAAGTTTCTAATATGTTGATTAGATTAAGAGAGCTTGGAGTACAAGCATCTTCAGACACGATCGGGGATACTGAGCGTAAGTTTCTAGATGTAGAGTATCAACAGTTAAAAGAAGAGATCCAACGTATTACGGAATCTACGGTTTACAATGGATATGAACTTCTGAATGGAACTGGTGGTATGATCGATATTCAAGTAGGTGTGAATAACGATGCATTTAGAGATCGTATTAGTTTTAATGCAGGTGCTGCAAATTCTTCTGTAGAAGCCTTAGGTCTGGCAGCTGAAAGCGTTGGAACTAAACAAGGCGCACAAATGAGTTTAAGCACGATTGACTCGGCATTGACTCAAGTGAATGCGATCAGAGCGAACTTCGGTGCGCTTCAAAATCGCCTTCAATCAACATCTAATAATTTGCTGATTGCGGATGAAAACTTGTCAGCAGCAAATTCTCGAATCAGAGATACGGATGTTGCAGCAGAGACTTCAGAGATGACAAGAAATAATATCTTGTTACAAGCCGGAGTGTCTGTACTTGGACAAGCGAATCAGTCTCAAAACTTAGCATTGAAACTTTTAGGCTAAGATCGACTTTAATTAAGTCAAATATGAGGACTTCTTTCTGCTATAGAGAGAAGTCCTTTTTTTATTGGACCTTATAAAGAATAATCTATTCACTCCCTGAAGATCTGGATATTCTTTTATGAGGAAGTCATTTTATGAGCACAAGATCAAAAGGCATTATCTGCGGAATTATTGCAGCCATTAGTTACGGAACAAATCCTCTAGGGGCTTTGCCCTTGTATGAGGTAGGTATTAATGCAGATTCGGTTTTATTTTATCGATACTCGATTGCCGCTTTGATTTTGGCCGTGCTTATGTTGTTCCGAAAAGAATCTTTTCGGATAAAAACTCAAGATATTGGTATTTTGCTTGGATTAGGTGTTTTGTTCGCACTTTCTTCTTTGACTCTTTTTGTGAGCTTTCACTATATGGATGCAGGAATTGCTTCCACACTGCTTTTTATTTATCCCATATTCGTTGCTCTGTTGATGGTGCTCTTTTTTAAAGAAGCTTTAACAAAAGTTACGCTCGTCTCTATTTTTTTAGCAGTGTCAGGAGTATTTCTTTTATATCAAGGTGGAGACGGACAAGGATTGGCAAAAACAGGGGTCGCCTTAGTTTTATGTTCAGCTTTTTCTTATGCTCTTTATATTGTCATGGTCAATCGGGCGAGGCTCGGAATGTCGGCAGTAAAGCTTACATTTTATGTTTTGATTGGTTGTGTTTTTACGATTTTACTTCATTCAGTAACTCCGACTGGAAATTCAATTCAGTTATTGGCGACTCCTTATATGTGGATGTATGCTCTGATGCTTGCGCTGGTTCCGACTGTGATTTCTTTGGTTTTGATGGCGATCGCTGTTTATTCGGTCGGTTCAACGCCTACTGCGATTATGGGGGCCTTAGAGCCTTTAACAGCGGTTGTGATCGGCATTTTAGTTTTTAATGAGCCGTTTACATTACAATTAGCCATAGGAATTATTTTGATTTTAAGTTCTGTACTGTATTTGATTGTCGGAAAACGCTTTTCAAAAAAAATAAAGTATCATCTGTAATATAAAATAGGGAACTAGCTTCGTTTGTTAAGAATTGTTTAATTTTTAAAATAATTCCAACTGAGGACTAGACAAACTCCTATTTTCAAGGTTACTGTGGTTTATGTCACACCAAAAGGAGGTTTCTATGAGAATCGAAAAAATCTACTCATCCTTAAATCTCCTTTTGTCTAAATGTTAGAATCTTTTGTAGTTGCTAAAAGAATCTTCTCTTAAAGAAATTAAATAGTTATCGCCTTTCCAATTAGGGATCGGCTTGGAAATTTTATGAATATATTCCGACGTATATTGTTTTCGGAAGTAACGCCCTTGGTGAAGCTTTCTAAACAAAAAAATATCACTGAAAGTGATTTAATGAATTTGCCAGAGGAAATAAATCCTCGGTATCAGCAAAAAGGTATAGAGAATCTTAACTGGAAAACTCCATGGGGATTGCTCATTTCTTTTGTTAAAGTCTTAAAAAAATTTACAGCACCCGCGTATGGTTTTTACTTTGTAAGTTCCGTATTGGCGTTGTTGTCTCCTGTTTTTATCAATAAATTTGTGAAGCTTTTATCGGATGGCTTAACTTCGGAAAATCTTTATCGTGCTTTGACTTATGGAGTTTTGCTAGGTCTCTGTGGATTTTTATCCGGTCTTAGTATGCAACACTATTTCTTTAGGGGTTTGAAGGCATATAATGTTGTAGTAAATATTTTAAACGAAAAAATATTCCGACATAGCTTAAAGTTAAGTCAAAAATCCCGTCAGAAAAATCAGGTGGGTGATATTGTTAATCATATGAGTACCGATTCCGAGAGTGTTGCGGATTTCCCAATGGCTCTGGGTGATATTATATCAGCAATCTTTTTGATAGTTGGTGTAATTGCAATGTTATTTTACTACATCGGTTGGTCCGCCTTAGCTGCCTTGTTTGTTTTATTTACCTTAGCTCCCTTAACCAAATATGTAGCAAAGCGTTTTACTAAATTAGATGAAGAAATGATGTCTCATCGTGATCATCGAGTTACTTTGATGACACAGGCAATGAATTCTATTCGTGTGGTAAAATATTTTGCTTGGGAAAAAAGCGTATCCAAGGAAGTCACAGATATACGCGAAAAAGAACTATCAAGCCGTCGTCGCCTTGCGAAGGCCGAAGTGGTTTCGAGTTTAGGATATTTAGGCGTATCCACGATGGTTCTATTTGTTGCATTGGCTGTTCACGCTTGGAGAGGACAAACATTGGATGCAGCTATTATCTTTACCTGTATTTCTCTATTTGGTTTGCTTGAGGGACCTTTTGGGGAGTTGTCTCGATTAATTTCAAGAGTCACAACTGCCAAAGTAGGTGCACAGCGTATTATTAAATATTTGGACGAAGAAGAAATAGAAGTTATTACGCAAGAAAGATCAGACATATCCTCTGCGGTTGGTATCACATTTAAAAATGTTAATTTGTGGTATGATAAAAGTACGCCTCTTATTTTAGAAGGTTTAAATTTAGATATTAAGGCTGGAAGTTCAATCGCTATTGTTGGTCCTGTGGGCTCTGGGAAAAGTACTTTATTAATGACCTTGCTAGGAGAGATAAATCCACTGGCTGGTTCTTTCGATTTTACTCCGCAGGCTGAAGGGCGACCACGTATTGCTTACGTTCCCCAAGAAGCCTATATCGTAAATGCTTCTTTATTAGAAAATCTTCAATTTGGAGAAAATGTTTCTAACGAAGAAATGCGCAGAGCTTTGCATGCAAGTTGTCTCAGTAGAGATCTTAAAGAGTGGTCGGGCGGGCTAAGAACTGAAATCGGTGAAAAAGGTGTAAATCTATCTGGAGGACAAAAGCAACGGGTGTCCTTAGCGCGATCTTTTTTGCGTAAACCTCAGATCGCACTGCTTGATGATCCTTTATCTGCTGTAGATACAGAAACAGAAAGACTTTTGTGTGAACGTTTAATATTCGGTGCCTGGAAAGATATCACCAGAGTTGTGGTAACTCATCGTCTGGAGTTTTTAGAAAAGTTTGATCAGGTATTGTATATAGAAAATGGCAAAGTCAAAGGGCAAGGTGCTTTTAAAGATTTGCTTGAGCAAAGTATTGAATTCAAAGAATTCTACAAGCAGCACGGTAGTACTCAAGGTGACGAGCATTCTCAAATATCTGCAAATGAAGAATCTGTTGAAATATCGTCATTAAATCAGGCATTGCAAAAACAAGATGGAAGAGTGACGGAAGATGAAGATAGAGAAGTAGGTGCAGTAAAGGGATCTGTTTATTGGGATTATATTAGTTCTTTAGGTGGGGACGGAAAATATACAAAACCTTTAATTTTAGCCCTATTGCTTTTGGGTGCTTTGGCGGCAACGGCTTTGCCTTTGGCTCAGAAAACGTGGTTATCTTATTATTCGGATAATCAAACTCAATGGCTGGCATTGGTTGCCGTGGGAA
>JBHIVS010000099.1:8749-8999 GCA_041987885.1 Pseudobdellovibrionaceae bacterium
ATTTACGGTGCTATCGGTATAGGTGTTCTTGTTGTGTCTTTATTGAATCATCTTTTTTGGTTAGATAGAGGCATTAAGGCCGGAAAAAATATTCACAATAAAATGTTAAAAAGTGTTTTGGCTTCGCCAGTAAGATTTTTTGATTCGACCCCCGTGGGGAGAATTATTCAAAGATTTTCACGCGATGTGGAATCTGTAGACGTGTATTTACAGTGGAGCTTCGATGCCGCTGTTCATTGTGCTTTGCAGG
>JBHIVS010000100.1:0-8705 GCA_041987885.1 Pseudobdellovibrionaceae bacterium
TGATAATGGGGCATTTGTTTTGTTGCGTGGAAACAATAGAACAATTGGGTTGGTGCAAGAACTTCAAATGTTAGTGGGACTAGAAGATATTCGTCCGACGACACCATTGATGGATGAGAGAGATTATGGTATCGGAGCTCAAATTCTAAGAGCCATCGGTGCGAATAAAATTCGTTTATTGACGAATAAACCAGAGAAAAAAGTAGGCTTAAAAGCTTTTGATATAGAAATAGTTGAAATTGTTCCAATGGAAAATTTAAAGGGGAATAACTAATGTCCAAAATTAAAATTGGTGTAGTCACTGCAAGATTTAATGACGAGGTAACTTCAAAACTTGAAGAGGGGGCAATTAGCTTTCTTGAAACGTGCGAAGGGGTTGAAATTTTTGCGGCCCTAGTTCCAGGAGCTGTGGAAATCCCTTTAGCAGTGCAAACTTTTTTAGATCATGGTTGTGATGGGGTGGTGGCTCTTGGTGCCGTAATCCGTGGTGATACTTCTCATTACGATTATGTCTGCAACTCTGTAACAGATGGTCTTACGCGTTTAATGTTAGACTATAAAAAGCCGGTGGGCTTTGGTGTATTGACCACTGAAAATGAAGAGCAAGCTATGGCCCGTGCTGGTGGCGAACATGGCAATAAAGGAGCTGAGGCTGCTCAAGTAGTTATGGAAATGGTCGGTTTGACCCATGAAATTAAAATAGCGATGGAAACCTCATTGTTATTGATAAATGAAAAGCCAGTGAAGGCAGCTAAGAAGTCCACGGCTAAATCAAAAACAACAAAGAACGCTGCGAAAACACCTGCTAAGCAAACAAAAAAGAAGAAAAAAGCAAAAAAGTAAACTAGCATGGGGGTATGGAACAAATGCCCCCTCAAGATGATTTTTTGCCTCCTGGTCCTCAGGAATTTAAGAAACGACGCCGTGAGATCTTTTTGATTCTAGTGGTGTCGTTTTTATTTGGTTTCCTCACTTGGTTCGAAGTCAGAATGTTTGCTACCAGTCAGCAACTTCCCTTTGTGCATAGTATCTTTTTCTTCGGACTCGTAAATTTTAATATTATTTTACTATTACTACTTTTCTTTATGATCTTTAGAAATGTGGTCAAAGTCTTTGTTGAAAGACAGGGGAAAGTTTTTGGTAGCAGTCTAAAAGCTAAGCTCGTTGCGGCCTTTGTTTCGTTCAGCGTGGTGCCTACCATTCTGATGTTTATTATCTCGGTTTTTTATATTAATTCCAGTTTCGATAAATGGTTCAGTGTAAAGATGGCAGGAGTTTTAAAAAGCTCTATCGAGGTCACGAATGCATATTATTTCAATGCTAAAAAGAAAAACTATCACTTCGCCCACAAGGTAGCAGAGTCCATAGCTCCTTTAGGCTCTGAAAAAGCGATCGAGAAAAAGCTCGATGACCTTCGGGAAACTTACAGCGTGGATGCTGTAGAGTATTACCCTTCGTTATTTGGAAAAAGACTGGTCGTCACTTCCGAAGAAGATAATATTCCTATTGTTCCGGCAGTATCGTTAGAGTTTCTGCAAAAAGGGATTAAACAATCTTCCGAAGCCAGTACGATTCATCAATTCGGTGAAGGAAACTTAGTACGTGTTGTTGTGCCAGTTAAAACAAAATCAGGCGCCAATAGAGGTGCAGTTGTTGTTTCTAGCTTTTTGCCTCTTTCTTTAATTACCAAAATGAATGATGTTTCTACTGCTTATGACGAGTTTAGAGATATCAATCCACTCGAGTACCCTTTAAAATCAATTTATTTGTATATCTTGGTTTTAATGACTTTTGTGATTTTGTTGGCAGCAACATGGTTTGGTTTCTATTTAGCAAAACAATTGGCAATTCCAATTATTCAGTTAGGTAGAGCTACCAAGCGCGTCGCGGAGGGAGACTATACTCCGTTAGCTTTAAAATCTGGCTCTGAAGAAATTAATGCTTTGATTGGGAGTTTCAATCAAATGACAGAAACTTTAGAAAACAGCTTGGACGAGTTGGATCAACATGCGCGTTACATGGATATTATTCTGAAGAATGTCAGTGCGGGAGTTATTTCTGTCGATAACTTTGGTCGGATCACGACTGTTAATCGCCATGCAGGGTTTTTATTAAAAGTAGATGCCGAAAAATTCATCGGTCGTCCTGTTAAAGAATTATTGACGAGAGAATACTTTAGAACCTTTGCAGAGCTTCAAAAAACAATGAAAGAAATGAAGCTAGATAGTTTGCAAAAAGAAATGGTTTTAAATATTCAAGGTGAATCAATGCCTTTGCAAATTACGATTTCGAACCTTAAGGGTGATAAGGGTGAGGACTTAGGTTCAGTTCTTGTATTTGACGACATGACTCCAATCGTAAGCGCGCAGAGAGCAGCTGCTTGGACAGAAGTTGCACGTCGTATAGCCCATGAAATTAAAAACCCTTTAACACCTATTAAGCTTTCCGCAGAAAGACTGCAGAGAAAATTTGGAGCGACGATTACTGATCCGGCATTTAGTGATTGTACGACAATGATTGTTAAACAGGTGGATGGGCT
This sequence comes from Pseudobdellovibrionaceae bacterium, assembly GCA_041987885.1. Classification (GTDB taxonomy): domain Bacteria; phylum Bdellovibrionota; class Bdellovibrionia; order Bdellovibrionales; family Bdellovibrionaceae; genus Bdellovibrio. Next base: position 2,540 of record JBHIVS010000100.1, read on the forward strand.
AAAAAATCTAGTGAATGAGTTTAGTAATTTTGCTCGGCTGCCTCAGGCAAGGCCGGTGATTGCAAATTTAAACGATGCTGTAGCTGAACCTGTAAAGCTGTATAAACAGTCGCATTCGCAAGTATCTTTTGTTTTTGAAAGAGCAGAGGATCTGCCTGAATTTAAATTTGATCCGGATCAAATCAATCGCGTGTTGGTAAACTTGATCGATAATGCCATTTCAGCTGTTGCTAAAGAGCAACACCCTGAGGTTCGGGTGAGTTTAAACTATGATAAAGACATAAAAACAGTCCGTTTAGTAGTTAGCGATAATGGGGAGGGAGTATCTTCTGCAGATCGCAGCCGTATTTTTGAACCTTATTTCTCGACCAAAGAAAATGGAACAGGATTAGGCCTAGCCATCGTGAAGCGTATCATCGAAGATCATAATGGCTTTATTAGAGCTATACCAAACGAACCAAAAGGTTTAAAAATAGTTATCGAAATGCCTGTTTATGAGGTTGGTGCTTGGAAACCTTCCGACACGTAGTTTAGACAGGATTGAAAGAGGTCTCTATGGCTGAAAAGTCGAAAATCTTAATTATTGATGACGAAGCTCCAATTCGCGATGTTTTATCTGCGGCTTTAAGCGACGAGGGCTATCAAGTTGAAGTCGCTGCCGATGGTGAAGCTGGTTTAGCTGCAATTAGAAACTACAATCCAGAAATTGTATTTCTAGATATTTGGATGCCTGGAAAATACGATGGTATTGAAGTTCTGACTCTTGCGCGCAAAGAATTCCCATTAGTTGATTTCGTGATGATTTCTGGTCATGGAACTATTGAAACTGCGGTTAAAGCAACAAAACTTGGGGCATGGGATTTTATTGAAAAACCTTTGTCGATGGATAAAATTTTGATCGTTATTAGTAACATCATTAGTTATCAGCAACAAAAATCTGAAAAGACTCTTTTGTTAAATAAGCTAAGAAAGTCTATCGCTCTTATTGGTGAAACACCTGCGATTGTGGCAACGAAACAAATTATTGCGAGAGTGGCTCCGACAAATTCTTGGATTTTGATTCAAGGAGAGCCTGGTTGTGGTAAACAACTAGCCGCTCAAAATATTCATTACATGAGCCCTCGTGCAAGTAAAACATTTGTGGATATCAATGCAGGTTCTATTCCTGAAGAGCTTCAAGAAGCCGAACTTTTCGGTATTGCCGCGGGCACTATGCCTGGTGTTGATAAAGATCGCAGTGGAAAAATTGACCTCGCAAATGGTGGAACTTTATATATCGCCGATATTGGTTCTTTGACTCTTTCTGTTCAAGCGAAGCTTTTAAAATACCTAGAGACTGGTAAATACACTCGTGCGGGGGGTGTTGAAATGGTATCTAGTGATGTCCGTATTATTACTTCAACTCCTAGAGATTTAGAACAAGAAGTAAAATCAGGCCTATTCAGAGAAGATTTTTATTATCGTTTGAATGTAATTCCATTCAAGGTTCCTTCTTTGAGAGAGCACAGAGAAGACATTCCCGTATTATCTTCTTACTTCGCAGATAACATTGTTCGAGAGAGTGGATTTAGTAAAAAAGCCATCTCTGAAAAAGCGATGGAAAAAATGATGAATCACATCTGGCCTGGAAATGTCAGAGAATTGAAGAATTTTATCGAAAGACTTTATATTTTAACCCCAGGTGATTATGTTGACGTGCATGACGTCAGATTTGCGGGTTTGATTGATAAAGATGACGAAAGAGCTGTTGAGATGAAAGATCTGAGCACTTTCCGTGAAGCCCGAGCTGAGTTCGAAAAAGAATATCTAGTTAGAAAAATTAATGAAAACAATGGCAATATTTCTCGTACAGCTGAGGTTATCGGCCTTGAGAGAAGTTATCTTCATAGAAAGATTAAAGCCTACGGAATTGATCATAAGGAATAGAGAGCAGTTATGAAATGGTCTAAAACTCTTATTACTACACTTAAAGAAGCTCCATCGGATGCTGAAATCATCAGCCACAAATTGTTAATTCGTGGTGGCTTTATGAAAAAATTGGCTCCTGGTATTTTTACCTATGGAACATTGGGTCTGCGTGCAATTCGTAAGTTTGAAAATATCATTCGTGATGAACTGAACAATCGTGGTGCTCAAGAAATTCTAATGCCAATGGTTCACCCACGTGAAATTTGGGACGAAACAGGTCGTTGGAATGAAATGGGTGATGGGTTATTAAAATTCCAAAACAGAAATAAGCAATGGTTCTGTTTAGGGGCTACTCATGAAGAAGCTGTCACAGATTATATTCGTAACGATATTAAATCTTACAGAGATTTACCAAAAAATATTTACCAACTTCAAACAAAATATCGTGATGAAATTCGTCCACGTTTTGGTTTGATGCGTGGTCGTGAATTCATCATGAAAGACGCCTACAGTTTTGATGCGGACCAAGAGGGCGCATTAAAAACTTATGATGTGATGTATGACGCCTATAAGGCGATCTTTGACCGTTTAGGTTTAAATTATCGTATCGTTCAAGCGGATGCTGGTAATATCGGAGGATCTCAAACTCACGAATTCCAATTATTGGCAGATGCGGGTGAAGACGCTTTGTTGGTTTCTGATACAACTGATTTTGCAGCAAACGTTGAGGTTTGCCCAGCGATCGATAAGGTTCCTTATGTCAGCAAAGAGACGGATCTAAAAGCTGTCGAGAAGTTCGCAACTCCTGATCAAAAAACAATCGCAGATCTAGAAAAATTCACAAATATTCCGGCCCATGAATTAGTTAAAACTTTATTCTTCTCTGCCAATGAAGGTTTTGACCCTAAAGATACTGCGATTAAGCCATTTGCAGTTCTTTTGCGTGGTTCTGATGAAGTAAATCCAATTAAAGTTAAAAATATGTTGGGTATGACAAATCCACCGTTGATGTTAACCGACGCAGAAGTTAAAGAAGTTTCAGGGGCAAATCCAGGATCTTGCGGCCCTGTGGGCTTAACGATTCCAGTTTATGCAGATAATGGAGTTTTGGCTCTGAAAAATTTTGTTGTGGGTGCCAATGAAGATGGTTTCCATATTAAAAATGTAAATATTGAGAGAGATTTTAAAATTACAAAATCAGGTGATTTGCGTATGGCTAAAGAGGGAGATAAGTGCCCTCAGTCAAATGGAACTCTAAAATCTTATCGTGGAATTGAAGTAGGACATGTTTTCTATTTGGGAACAAAGTACTCTCAAAAAATGAATGCCAGTTTCTTAGATGCTCAAGGTAAAGCAAAACCATTTGAAATGGGTTGCTATGGTATTGGTGTTACAAGAACTTTACAGGCATCTATTGAGCAATCTTATGATCAAGATGGCGTGATCTGGCCAAAATCAATTGCTCCTTTCCAAGTTCATATGTGTGTACTTGATCCAAAGGATGCTGCCTTGATGGAAGTTTCTGAATCATTCTATAAATCTATGAATGCCCAAGGTATTGATGTTTTGATGGATGATCGTGACGAGCGTCCTGGAGTTAAATTTAAAGATGCAGATCTTTTAGGGATGCCAGTCAGAGTTGTTATTGGTCGTAAGGGGCTTGATAATAATCAATTAGAAGTTGTAAATCGTAAAACTAAAGAAGTTCAAAAAGTGGGTTTAGATCAGCTTGAACTTACAGTTAAAAACTTACTGAGCTCTTACTAGTTATTTTATAACTAGGGCATTTCTTGCTTTGTATTTTAAATGAATGAAAATCCCCAATTCAAAAGGTTGGGGATTTTTATTTTTATACTCCATTTTTTATAGATATAGGGGACAGGCTTTTTAAATGAAAAGTCCTATTGCCGTCTCGATTTAGGTCCGGAGAGAAGTCTAGTAAACAGTGCTTAATAGCCCAACTTGCTGCGAAGTTTGTCTAGTGGAATTAACATATACATATGACTAAAATTATATTTTTTCTTATTTTCTTGGGGGCCGTGCCTGCCTTGGCGCAAAGTCTTATTATCGAGAGATCGAATAATTTAGGAATTTCAGCAATTGATATTTTTGAAAAGAAAAACAATGTCTATTATGTCACTGGTAAAAACATTGGTAGACAGTTGCCTACAAAGATTGAAAAGACTTGGATCCAAGTGAGCAGGGCACCTGCGGCCTTACAAAGGACAAGTCTTAATATGCCTTGTTCTAGTGGGCGATTTAGAATTGTAGTTAAAAACTCTAAAAATAAAAAAGAAGAAATGTTCAAGGGCTGTGCGCAAGGCTCAGCTTATGGAAAATTTTTGTCGGATATTTATGAACTGCGTGAATACGCTAGGTCTTTGTAGGTGAATGATGCAAATTAAAATATCAATTGTTCGACGAATAATAAAAATAAAATTATTAGTTTCATTTCTTGTTGTCTCCTCAAGCTTAGCTCGCGCAAATGAAAGTCTTATCAATCGTATTCAAGTTCTTTCCGGTGAGCTCGCAAAGGTCAATCAAGCGGATAGTAAGTGTAATTTAGATGCGACCTCATTTCTTTGTGACTTTGAATCTCAATGTGATCAGTTAAAATCTTCGGAGCTTTATACTTATACGGATTCAAATGGTTATACGATTCCAAATGGGCCGCTAGTGACTGTAATGTCAGCTCTAGATGTCTGTTCAAATACCAAAACCATTGCGTCTCAAGTTAAAGATCCTTTTTTATATCTTGAACAATTTTATGATGAAAAAGCAGCCGGCGGTGCTAAGCAATTAAATGCTAATAAAGCTCTATTGCAGAAGGAAACTAAAAGAGCCGAGACAATTTTTAAAGAGAGCATGTCTAAAATTACTAAAGTTCTGGAGTCTCGTAGGAATGGTCAAAATTCAAAAAGCATAGATAATCTATTGGCCCGTCTAAAAGACTTAAAATTTGTTGTTCAATCTCCAAATACGTCGAAAAAAGACCTCTTTGAGCAAGGGTGTGAATTTGCAAATGCTGCTTATCAGCCCTTTAAGCACACCGTCTTGATGTGTCCGCAAATGTTGAATATGCCAGAATCTACTCTTTTCTTTACCTTGGCACATGAGATTGGGCATGCGATCGGTCCTTGTAACTCTAGTTACGATTATTCCCAAGGGACTATGAGTATTCCTGAATGGATACTTCCTATGTTCGAGTCTTCGTCTATCAAGCAACCAAGAATACCGTCTAAAGATCATCCTTTGAAGTCTGTATTCCAATGTCTTCAGTCGGATAAATCTATAAATGTAAAGTTACCGAAAAAAAGCGAAATCATAAATCGAGTAGAACAAGAAAAGAAAGAAGCCATAGAAGCTAAGTTGAGTTTTGACGAAGAAGCCTCTACAGAGGTTTTATCTATGGTCTATGACGAAAAAATTGCCCAAATAAAATCAAATTACGATGAGTACAGTTCTTGCTACGAGTTGACGGGCTCTTCGCATCTAGAAGAATCAAGTGCAGACTGGTATGCAAGTCAGGCCATTTCTTTAAAACTTGGAGAGTTGCAAAGTACATCTCAGAAAAAAGAATTTGCTTTTGGAGCCTCTGGGGCCATGATGTCATTAAATGGTTGTGCGAATACTCGCCAAGCAGCAATTCAAAAAGCAAAGGCCATCATAAGTAACGGAAAGTGTGATCAAGGTAGTGCCGTCATTAACTTTCTCCAGACTAGCAATGAACAGGATGGTAAAGAGCATCCTTTAGCTGCGAACAGAATTAATAAGATTTTATTAGCACAGCCAGAGTTACGATCAGCACTTCAATGTAAAGATGCAGATAATATACAGCAATGTAAATAGGGTTATTTATGAACAAGCTTTTAAAGCCACGCACTAAATTTTTTATTCATCGTCAAGTTCAGCTAGATGTTATCATGCATGTTTTGATCTTCTTAATTGGACTATTTATAACTCAAATTTTTTGTGGTTATTTCTTTATTCAAAAGGTCTTATCGGGTACTGGTGTCGACGTTATGCAAGAGCTGTCGGCAGTGGAGTTTATCTCTCGATATAAAACTTTATTTTTGATGTCGCAATTAGTGCCAGTTTCTATCTTTTTACTTTTGGGGATTTTTTACTTTGGTAGAATGACTCAAAGAATTGTTGGGCCGCTATTTAATATTCAAAGGTCATTAAGACGTCTGAATGCCGAAAGTTTAGAAAAGTTAGAAATTAAGCTTCGAGAGGACGATTACTTTCAGGAGTTGGC
>JBHIVS010000101.1:0-8481 GCA_041987885.1 Pseudobdellovibrionaceae bacterium
CAGAGCACCCGTCGCCACCGTGATGCCGGCGTCCGCGACGGCCAGCCCGGCGCGCACCGGCGCGAACGCGAGGCCAGTGAGGGATTTGGCGATCAAAAACTAGAGTATTGGGAAATATTACCAATGCAAACGCAGCAGCTTACAAAGGCTTTACCGGAGTTGGCACTGGCATTACTGCTCTCAGCGGTGAGCGCCTGCGTGTGAACGACGTCGTGAAAACAGTTTGTGCTTATTTAAACGTCAGTGATGTCACAGCAAATGGCGTTAGTTTTTTAACCCGTGACCAAAAAGATCTGGAGAAAAAAAATGTTGCCTAAAAAAACAAAATTATTTTTCACAGCTCTCTGTTGTTCCTTGGTGACAATAACTATGTTCCAAAACTGTGCGGAGATGGGTCAATTTGAGCTTGCTAGTGACATTGGTGGCAGCGAAGATCTGGGCTCCTCATCTTCAGGCATCCATCTTTCTCACTCTGGAGTAACTCATGTGGCTCCAACGGAAAAAATAGCTGATATCAGTTATTCTCCGATGGTACTAGATCGCTATGGAGTGTTTAATTTATTGGTAGATATTTTTGGTGCTGAGGCGAAAAACACTACGACAGTAAAAGCTATCGCAACAGACAACGCCGTTTTCGGAGGAGCTTGTAGCTTTTATCGTCAACCGGCTTCAAATAAGGATCTACTTGCCAACTGCACGAATTCAGAGGCTAGCATTAGTGTTAAACCCCATGTTGGCGTAACTTTACTTCGCCAAGGACGTTTAAATCAAGCTTGCTTTGAATTGACCAAAGAAAGTTCAAAAACTTTGTCGTATATACTTAAACGCATTGATAGCGCAGCTGCGATTCCAGCTGCATCCGACAAAAATGCATTAAGTTTATTTACTCTGTTTTATCGCACTAAACCAATGCCTAAGCAGTCCCTCATTGATTCTATTCGTTTAAATATCGGAGAAGTTCCTACATTAGCGGGTTGGTCACGTGCTATTTATGGAACTTGTGTGTCTGGATACTGGCAGGTGCTATAATGTTTAAAACAATCTTGTTCGTATTATTAAATTTTACTTTTATATCGGCCCAAGCCGCTGAGATTTCTGTGAAACCTCTTTTTGACGAAGAGACCTTTAGAACTCATCTGACTATTCCTTTTAAGGTAGTTGGAGGAACTTTGGCCGTGGATGCTTTAGAAAATGTAGTACCCATTGACAGCCCGAACTGCAAGACTTTGATTGATTTTAATAACAAAAATAACTTCCTTGTTAAGTGCACCCAAGAAGGTTCTGTAAGTTTAAAAGTTCATTTTAGATCTGGTAATAGCAATCGCTCATTTACCTACGGACCCTTCACTATCAAAAAAATCTCCGAAGCTGGAACTGTGACCGATGGTGGATCAACACCTCCGGACGAAGTGTGGACTCTAGGACAAACTTTATTTTACAAATCAGAAGGCAAAGCGCAATCCTGCGCCGAATGTCATGCTCCTGGAGATAACAAAAGTGGTCTGACTGCAACGACTCTGAAAGCGGCCCTATCTGGTAGCAATACAATGAAAACAAAGTCTATTTGGAGCGTTCGCACGCTCACCGATGCAGAACTTGCTGCTTTGGTTAAATATATAAAGTCTCACTAGAAAGGAGCAGGATATGAAAAATTTAAAAAAAATCATCCCTGCGACTCTGCTGTCTGGACTCTTAGTATTTGCATTTCAAAACTGTGCAAATGAGAACTTGTCTTTCCATGACAGCACAATTAGTTCCAGTTTAGAATATTTTAACTTTGTATATTCTAAAAATACTCCCGTTTATTTCGATATCAAGGTTGTGAATCAAGAAATTACGGACCCGACTTATAAAGAGTTTTCTGTCGTTGGAGGAATCACTTCAACAGAGGGATTTACAACTAAACCCGTCTCTTGGCAGATTTCTATTTTAAACGACGTGGGAGCCTCTGTATGCCCTCTTATTGAAGGTAGCAGTGCTACCGATGGTAGCTTAGTAATGACAACCTGTACGATGCTTAAAACTCAAAAACTAGGAAAAATGAATATCTCAATTTGGGCCGATGGACAAAAGTATGATTTTTCAAAGGTCCTTACGGAGTAAGGTTGAATGAAAACTTAGAAACACATTATTGCTGGATGAAAATAAAAAGAGGGACTAAAAAGTCCCTCTTTTTATTTTTTCAATGTTTCTTCCAGCCACTTTTTGGACGATCTGTAAAAGTAATCGATAATATCAGGACCATTAGTTAATAGCGAAGGCCCTACCTTGTGAATACTCGGAATCGAGAAAAAAAAGGGACTCTGATGAAGTTTAGAATAACGAAGTTTATCTTCGACACGTCCCCACCAGTCTCTTGAATGTAAATAATGAACCACGGTTGGAGTTGTGTTATCTTTTAACCCCAAACGCCCTGGGCGATCTAAAACTCCGCCATCCCAGAAATAACTTTTACCAATTTTTACTGGATGAAATAAGACAGGAACAGACGACGAAGCTCTACAAGCTTTGGCAATCGAGCCTTCGGAGATCACATCTGTTTTAAAACGCTTTATATTAAACACAGAAATACGCAGAGGAATTTTTGTTTCTGAAAAATCATTGGCACAATGTTCATTCAAAAGATTTTCTATTTTTTGCCCTTGGATGAAGCCAAAACCTAACTTAGGATCCCAGAAATCTTGTTTTTTAAACTGAATAAACAGATCTATAATTTCTTTGATTGAATTTCCACTTGCAACAGCGGCTGCCACTAAAGATCCAGCACTACTTCCACTCAGCATAGAAGGTATCAGTTTTTTTTCATCCAAAGCTTTCATAAATCCAATATGGGCATAAAATCCAAAAAAACCCGAAGACAAGCTCACCGAGAATGTCGATTCTGCTAAAATATCTGCTCGTGTGTTTGCCATACTTGTCCTCCCCTTTTGCTCTAAACTCGTTGATCAGATTCAACATTGGATAGATAGGCTACCTTACAATTAATGTCATTGTCTAATTATACGACAGACCTAATCTAATATAAAATATCTGAATTTGGTCAATAATTTGCAATTTAAACCCTCTATGAAAAAGCTAATTTTAAAAATTCTTGTTTGCCTTACCTTCGCAGGAGCCTTTCCTCTAGCTGCTTTAGCTGGGTCGACCTCTTCAAAGAATGAGGTCTCGACTAAGTATGTCGACAAAATGACTCAGTTCGGGCGTTTGACAGCATATCAAACTCAAGCTTTTTCTGATTTCTCCACTGAAAAACTAAATAAAAGACTTTCTCCAGAGGCTCTAAACGCTATTAAAATCAGTCTTAAAAACCAAAATGCGTCCATGTGGAGCGAGATCAAAGCCCTTCAAACACTTTATACAGATATTTTCATTACAAAAACAGCAGACAAAGAAGCTCGTAAACTTTTAGTTTCCCGCGAAGCAAGTTTATCGATAGCTATTCACAGACAATTACTTTATTTACATGACTTCATCAACTTAAGCCAAAGCAATAAATCTTCTGACTTAAGTAAAAAAGCTCTTACTTTATCTGAAAACATGAATGCAATTTCCAAAGATTTGTCAGAGGGAAAAGCAATCAAAGTCACACCTGGAATGGGAATCAATCAAGTCCTACAAGCTGGTAAAAACTCAACAACTTCTGTATGTAGCCTACTCATGGGATTTTGTACTAGACGATCTCTGTCAACCCTAATGGATTCAATGAATGAAGGGAATTTTTTACGTGCTAACGAATATACTTTTGAAGGCATAGAGAAAACTACTAAGGTCATGGACCAACAGAAAAAATCTGTTTTCATCTTGATCGGAAATCACGATCAACCATTGATGGATATTGCCCTTGGTCGCAAAGTTGCCCTTAAACTTGGAAGTGATCAACATATCACGATGACTCGTAAAACTGTTTATCCAATTCCTCCTCCTGAATCAGCAGGGGACGTTGTTTTTGTCGTCGACAATGATCCTAAGGCAAACCCTGTTCAAAAAAGTGTCGACATAGTTACGAAAAACATTCTGGATTCAAAAAAAGGCCGCGTCAGTCTGGCTGTTTATCCTGAAGGCATGCTTCCCTATACTGGGGGCCAAATGCCCATGACAGTCAAAGAAGGTGCCTTTGTCATTGCCCGCAAGCTCTCTGTACAATTGGCGGTTCAGGGTATTCCCGTTTATTTAGTACAGATGAAGTCTAATGTGATTGAACATTTAACTTCCGTTGAAAACATCCCCGCTTTAGTAAAAATGGAAGCTATTGAAAAAGTTCCGGCGAACCCAATGGAAAAAGGGTCCCCAGACACGTGGATTGAAGCCAAACGTATTCAAGCGGAAAATTCTTTTAATTCTCACCGCGGCGAAACTCAAATCGATATCTTTAACTTGGACAAAGCACCCTCCTCTAAAATACCTTATGGGCTGGAGATGAAGAAGTGCTCAATGGTGTTTATTCCCTAATTAGTCTACACATACTTGCCCTGATTTGGGTAAGTATGCTCTATATCCCTCCTCAAAAAATTCGTTGGAGCTTCCTTTGGTTCTTTCAAATTTTGGTGACTGAATGGATATTCCTCTCTATTCTTTGGGCCTTTGGATTACCTTGGCTTCACCCTTCTTTTTTATGGTTTTCGCTATTAGTCTTGTTCTATGTTTTAGGTCTAAATATTCATCTACGCACTCACAATATTTTTACGGAGAACACCCAAGCTCTAAAATCCCTTGCCCACTATACTCTGGCTGATTTTATTCAAAATATTTATCCTTTTCGAAAAGCCTCAAAAGCAGAAGTCATTCAAGAGCCTTCACAGAAGTTAGAACATCTTTATTTTCGCTGTGAAAAGCCAATAGCTCTCTGCATTCATATACACGGTGGCGCTTGGAAATATGGAGATGCTACTCAACTCGCCGTCGTCGCTGATTTATTTAACCAGGAAAATATCGAAGTTATTTCTATAAACTATAAAAAGTATCCCGATGCTCAACTTGCAGAGATTATGAAGTCTGTAGAACAATCTTTTTTATTTTTAAAAAATACATTTTCAAATTCTAACAAAGTTATTCTCTATGGAAGATCCGCAGGAGGACACTTGGCTTTAATGTTAAGTTCACTTCATCCAGAAATGATCGACAAGGTTGTTGCCCTCTATCCAGTGACGGATCTTCCCGCTCTGACCAAGGAACCCACAAATGATCTTCTTAAATCCCCTGAGTGGGTCAAACAAGTCACCGGCGTTGATTACAATGATCAACCCGAACTATATCGTAATTTAAGTCCCTGCTATAATCTCCAGAAAAATGCTCCCCCTCTGTTGCTGATTCATGGAGCCAACGACCCTGTCGTCTCTATTCAGCAAAGCAATAGCCTCTATAAGATGGCCAGCTCTTATAATAGATCTACGGTGTATCTTGCATTTGATAAGGCCACCCATGGCTTTGATGCTTTATGGAGAGGACTGAGTATGACAGCCTTTAAAAAAGCACTGATAGCATTTCTCAAAATGAAACAGTCTTAATTTGTAAAGTCTTCTTACCAATGCCCACATTTGTCACCTGCACATGGTCTCAACAGGATCTTAACACTATTAACGAATATATAAATCCTGAGGCTCCCATAGTTTTTGAAGATCCAAAGACAAATGGAAAAAAATCTTTTATCTAAAAAATTTATCCTTTCTTTATTAATCGCAAGTGCCAGCGTTAATCCTACGCTGACCACAGCCCACGCAAGCGCACCTTTGTGTTCTGCTGTTTTTGAGGTCGCTGCGAATAAGGCTGCCGCAGACACAATTAAGGAACAGGGGAAAATTGATCCTCTTCAAAAGATAAAAGAATCTGTCGAGCAAAACTATAAAGCTCGCAATGAAATTCTAAGTAAACGTTACCCTCAACTTGATTTCGTATTCAAAGATCCAGAGGCTTTCGTTGCTTTGATGAAAAATAGATTTGAAGCACAAAAAAAGATCACTCCCAACGATCCAAGACTTTTTAATTTCCCAGAAGCTGCTCCAACGATGAAAGAGATAAAAACGGATCTCGAAAGTTTCCGCATGGAAATTACAGCTGAATATCAAAAACAGGCTTCAAGTCTTAGAAATATTGTCAAAGTGAGCCTTAGAGGTCAGCAATCACGCAAAGTTCAAACACTTAAAAAAGTAATGGATTATGTCGACAAACTTCATGGCGACATTTCAAAAATGACAGATTCAAATATCTATCCTTACCGCGACACGGTTTATACTCTTTATTACTATTCTCGCCTGCGTGGTATTTTCCAATTTAAAGAACTAAATATTTACCACCAAGTTACAAAATTTATCGACATGCATATGCACGGCTACCGCCGCTTAAATGTGGATAAAGAAATCGCCCTTTATGAAAATCAAGGAAGTCCGATCGTACAGGTTCGCAGTACGATTGCCAAAGAATTCAGAACAGCAGAAGTTCCATTCAAAGACGCTTTTGAAAGAACAGATGCCCTTGAGTTCGTAATCATTCCTTCAGTTTACGCTCTAGGCTCTTCAGCATTCATGCATGTATTGCCACATAAAATTCACTTTTTAGGTGCCACAAATACACCAGTTCCTGCCGATGGATTTAACCGCCCCGGTGGATTATTCTGGATGCATGACGTTCGTCACGAAGCTGACAGATACATGAAGATCAATGCTTATACGAAAGCACAAAACTTAACTAAAAAACAATCTGAAACCATGTCTTTGCTAATGCAACAGTGGCATGCAGATTTCTTGAAGATGAAAAACTCGATCAAAGATCCTAATCTTAAAGAATCTCTAGATCACTATCACTTCTATACTCATCATGACGTAGGAGTTCCATTGATCCCGAGTATGTTCTTAAATCATCACAAAAATGGCATGAGAGTTTACTACGCTTTCTTGTTCCATAAGAAATTCGCTAAGGAAAATGTGAAATTTACGAACTGGTTTAAAGTAACGAAAGAAACTCAAGCGGTTCTAGAAAAATTCTGAAAAGAGCGCTTACCAGTTGAACAACAATTGTTACAAAAACAACCTGTTAAAATCAAAGAATGGGCTGAGTGGTTCCCAAAAAGTCACGATGCTAAATCTGAAGTTGCATTGTTAAATAAAGCTATTGAGTCTCAATCAATGATTAGACTACAAACGGATAAAGGTGGAGTTGACGGAAATCTGACGAAAGTAGTTTATGATAACGCTGGAAACCCAGTTTACTTAAACTTCGCAGGACCTGCTCAACTAGTAGATAAAGCTAATGTAGTAATACCTGGTCAGGGGCCTCAAGTTCATGCCGGTGGATACTCGACTCCGATTGGAGCTATCAAGTCAGTCACTCTAAATGGCAGATCTGAAAGCATCCTAAGAGTCTCCAAAGACCAAGACGTCGTGATTCAATACGAATCCGGCATCGAAGTCAGAGGCCGTTTATCAAAAGTAACAAGAGACGTAATGAGTGAACCAACAATCCTTACTTTCTCTTCAGCAGAAGTGACTCTAGAAGGCAGAACTCTGTACAAACCAGAATGGGGCAGCTTCGACATGCTCCTAGGTCAAAAAATCGAAAGCATCGATTTTATCATGTAATTTCCTAATGTAATCAAAATGGGTCTGCTCCCTAGAGGGCGGACCCATTTTTTCTTCTTCAACAAAAAGAGAAACCCCTACCTAAATTCTAGTTCCGCAATAGCTCTCTGCCAAAGGCAGAGGCGTCCATGAGGACTGTCCGAAGAATTTAGGTAGGGGTTTCTCTTTTTGTTGAAGGACCGAAATCTCTCTCGGCCCTCCAAGAATTAGATTCGCTCTTAGTATCTGTAATGTTCTGGTTTGAACGGACCAGTTTGGTTCATATTCAAATACTTAGCTTGTTTCGTTGTAAGTTTTGACAACTTAACACCGATTTTTTCTAAGTGAAGAGCTGCAACTTTTTCGTCTAGTTCTTTTGGTAAACGGTAAACGATATTTTTAGGATATTTTTTAGCGTTTGTGAAAAGTTCCATTTGAGCCAACACTTGGTTCGTGAATGAATTAGACATTACAAAGCTTGGGTGACCTGTAGCACAACCAAGATTTACTAAACGACCTTTAGCAAGAATGATTACTTGTTTGCCGTTTTTCAAAGTGTGGATATCAACTTGTGGTTTGATCTCACGGATTTTTGAATTTTTATTCAACCAAGCCATGTCGATTTCGATATCGAAGTGACCAATGTTACAAACGATCGCGTTGTTTTTCATTTTCATGAAATGTTTATCAACGATGATATCGCAGCAACCAGTTGTTGTTACAAAAATGTCACCCAGTGGAGCTGCATCTTCCATAGTAGTAACTTCATAACCTTCCATCGCTGCCTGAAGAGCACAGATCGGATCAATTTCAGTTACAATAACACGAGCACCCAATGATTTCATCGAGTGAGCACAACCTTTACCTACATCCCCGTAACCAGCTACAACAACCACTTTACCAGCGATCATTACGTCAGTTGCGCGTTTGA
>JBHIVS010000102.1:0-8440 GCA_041987885.1 Pseudobdellovibrionaceae bacterium
GTTGGAGTTATGTGCCTCACTGGCAGACCTCTTGATTGATTCAAGGGCACCACTGGTTTTATCACAATTTGCTTCGCGGATTCAGCCGCATCAGAAGAAGCTGCTGGGAGAAAGTGGTGCTTTTGGTGATGCATAACGGCATTGCTTGAACTTTGCCTTTACTCTTGTGTACGTATAGTCTAAGGCGACCCGTAGTATGATGGCCTATAGTTATCTATTTATTTAATCGTAGTCATTGTTGTATTATCATTTACTTAATATGTATTTCCCTAATTATGCTATTATCCATTAAATTGGTGGTGTATATAATTGGTTGATGCATTATCAATATTCATAGTACTAGAATTTGACTACAATTTAAACTATTTCGGTTCCCCTTCTTTGGAATTAATATGTTTAGGTTAATTTGATATAATGATATTATTATGGCTGGGACTATTATTATAATTGGAATCACGTTTTTTATCAATTTACTTTTTCCTTTTAATAGACTCGGGCATTTTTAACTGATAGTGCGGACCCTCAGCATCCTCATAAGCAAAGTAATCATCCAAGCTTAGCCCTCGATGTCCATCATGGATTTTGGCTGTAAGCTTACCTTCACTTCTATTCTAATACTCTTAACTAATAGAAGTCATTCTCTGGGTCTAATTTGAAATTATTTCCTTGGGAAGTTTCTGTAGAGAGCTATTATTTTTCAGATTCTTTAGATCCAATTCTTTCAATTCGGCGATACTGCTGGATTTCAATGGATTCATATGTTCATATACATCGTGGGAATATTATTTGTGGTTTTCTTACTTAAACTGCTAATGGGAGGTAGGTTATGATAGCTTGTTCTAAGAAATTTTATGCAAAGAGTTCGAAAAGCCAATCTCCTTCATTCCAGCCTTGACCTACTCCCGATTCAGCTAGTTAAGAGCTCCTAACTTATCAGTAAATCTGAACGATCCCGTCTTTTCAAAATTAGATCGTCTCAGCACATCATCATCTCCTCCATCGTCGAACTCATCTATTGATTGCATTGATTACATGTTATACCCACCTTCGCCTAATTTGTTATTGAACATCTTCTTAGATGCAAATGATTTGTTATTTGAAGTGGTATCTGCGATGTCTACGGTTGGTCTATCAAGAGGAGTAACCTATCAATTGAGTGACAGTTCTAAGGTTGTTTTGTCGATGTTAATGTTTATTGGAAGAGTAGGGACATTAACATTCTTAATGGCCTTTATTCGTCAAAGTCGTAGTAAAAGGTATAAACTTTTAGAAGATGATATTATCATCCATTAGGAGAATAGATGGCGACACAAAAAATTGCCGTTATTGGTTTAGGTCAATTCGGGTTGAATTTAGCAATGAGATTGACTGAACAAGGTGTTGAGGTCTTAGGTGTTGATAGTGATGAGGAAAGAGTCGAATTAGTTAGGGATCAGATTGCTCATACGGTTATTATGGACTCGACGGATATTCGTGCTCTTCGGCAAATGGGCCTTGAAGATTTTGATGTTGTTGTTGTTGCAATCGGAGATGATTTTGAGGCTTCGATTTTAACGGCAGCTCATTTGCAAGAATTAAAAGTAAAGAGAATCATAAGTAGAGTTTTGACGCCTGTTCATGAACGATTGTTGAAGCTAATGAAGGTCGATGAATTGATTGTTCCAGAGGGAGAGGCGGCTTACCAGTTATCTAGAACTCTATCTTTACGTGGCGTCACAGAGTATTTAGATATATCTGCGCATTACTCCATTGTTGAAATTCCATTGCCGAAGTGGATTTATGGTAAAACTTTACAAGAAGTAGAGTTGAGAGCAAAATTTAAATTAAACTTAATAACGGTCTTAAGGAAAACGGAAGAAAAAAATTCTCTACTTAGTGGTAAGAAAAAATCTAAACAAGTTTTAGGTATTCCAGATGTAAACCTAAAATTTACTGAGCAAGATATTTTAGTTTTATTTGGGCATAACGATAATATCAGAGAGTTTTTAGCAAAAGGATAATTTTATCCTGATTTTAAAATGTCGGAAAAACTCTTAAGCCAATACTTTCCCACGAAGTTTTTTAATCTCTGAAGATTTCTTTTTACTATCAAGTCTTTTGCGAACTGAAGATCTCGTGGGTTTACTGGCGATTCTTTTTTTTTCTTTTTTTAATGTTTTTTCTAAAAGTAGAGTGAGTTTGCGAATGCATTCGGATTTATTGCGATCTTGATCTCTAAACGTATCACTGCGAAAGATCAAAAACATCCCATCAACAAGGTGACGCTCTAGTTTTTTTAAAATTTCACTTTTTTGAATTTCTGTAATGGACGAAGAACTTAGAACATTCCATCGCATCTGGGCCGCAGAATTAGTTTTATTGACGTTTTGTCCGCCAGGCCCTCGAGATCTTACGAATGTAAATTCAAGTTCCTCGTATTTAATTTGAATCACGCAGCACCACTGTCTTTAAAGCCTCTAGAAAATCTCAAAGAGAAATATTGTCTATGCTAACAGACTTTTATGAATCTTTGAGATCTTTTTTTAAAGAGAATAATTATCTTTTTTGGAACGGCGAATGGCTAATTGGATTAGAACTGCGCCTAGTACTGCGGAAATAATTGATCCTAAGATAATCCCTGTTTTTGAGTAGATTTCCTGTTCTGAGGATAATGCTAGGCTAGATATGAAAATAGACATTGTAAAACCAATGCCGGCGAGAAATCCAACCCCGACAATATGTTTCCAGTTGAGCTCTGAGGGGATGCTCGCGACACCAGATTTAATAGCTAAGAAGCAAGCGATAATAATTCCCAAGGGTTTACCTATGACAAGTCCTAATGCGACACCCTGATGAATTGGATTCGTAATAAGATTTGATAGCTCTGCGCCTTTTAAAGAAATTCCAGCATTTGCTAGGGCAAAAATTGGCATTATAAAATAGCTAACCCATGGATGAAGAAAATGAACTAAATCGTCTAGTGGTGAATATGTTGTCTCTGCTCCAGTTTCAGTTGGATAGTTTAAAGGTGTTAATAGCCCAATAGCAACTCCAGCTATTGTAGCGTGGATACCAGAAACCAAGACAGCACCCCAAGCTATAACTCCAAGAACAACATACATGAGGTAAGACCTGACGCCCGCGGTTTTTATCAGTGCCATTAAGCCTAGAGTTGCGATAGCGATTCCTAGACCGTATCCATTGATTTTTGAAGTGTAAAAAAATGCGATAACTAGAATGGCGCCTAGATCATCGACGATAGCAATTGCCAATAAAAAAACTTTTAATGATAGAGGGACACGTTTCCCAAATAAAGTAAGAATTCCCAAAGCAAATGCTATATCTGTTGCCATCGGAATTCCCCAGCCTTGAGCATCAGGTCCAGAGGGGTTGAATCCAAAGTAAATAAGAGCAGGAACTAACATTCCACCTATAGCCGCTGCTACTGGCAGTGCTGCCTGACGTGGAGATTTAAGTTCCCCAGCTACGATTTCTTTCTTTATTTCCATTCCAATAACGAAAAAGAAAATTGCCATTAATGCATCGTTAATCCAATGTTGAATGCTAAGACCAAAAACTTTCCAGTCTAAGAGATCGAAGTAATTATCCGCCCAAATACTATTTGCAAGTAACATGGCAAAGATCGCGCAGATAGCTAAAATAATCCCAGATTTAGCCTCTGTATTTAAAAATGTCTCGAAAGGCTTAAAGATAAATTTTTTAATAATTTTTTTCATAAAGTGAGCCTCTGTTTATTTTCTTCTTTTTTCTAATATATAGAAAGTTAAAAGAAAGGCTACTAAAGGAATGATGACAAAGGATGCTTCAAGCAACTTCTGTTGATTTGCAGACATGGGGTCTCCGTTATTTATAAATGGCGACCCTACCATTTTATAACTTTCGTCTTTGATTAGACGAAACCCCTTTTATTTGTATGTTCCTATATTATTCAAAAATACCGCTAAAAGGTCAATAAAAACCGACTATTTACTTCGTTTTAACGGGCTTATTTTTTCGATTTCAAGCAATTTTTCTTTAATGTGTAAACCTCCTGAATAGCCACCTAAAGTCCCACTGGCTGCGATCACTCGATGGCAAGGGACGACAATGCAAATAGGATTTTTACCATTTGCTGTTCCTACTGCTCTACAGGCCTTGGGATCACCAATTGCAGTAGCAATGTCTTTGTAGGATTTTGTTTTTCCATAGGGAATTTTTAAAAGTTGTTTCCAGACTCTCTTTTGAAAATCCGTACCGACTAAATCCAAAGGGACATTGAATGATTTTAGATCTCCTGAAAAATAAAGATCTAATTGGTGTTCTGTATCTTTTAAAAACTTTGCTGGAGCAGAGCTAGAATCCTTCGTGACCGGATGATTTTGATTTTTCCAGAAAATTCCTTGCAGTCCTTTGTCTGAAGCTACTAAAAAAAGATCACCGATCGGAGATTTTATTTTCTTTTGATAAATCATAAAACTTGTCTTTCTTTTTTAGTTAATGTCGATGACTTTTCTTTAAGCGTGGAGGCATGCTCTTTCCATAATAGAGCCGCTACATATCCTCTCCAAGGGCTCTGATCAGAGAGAGTATTCGTATTGTTTTTGTTGTCACTTAATTTCTCTAGGGCTCTTGCTAAAATTAAATCGTTTTTTGGAAAAGAATCCGTGTCTCTGAGAGCCTTTAAGGAAATATACTCTGCACTCCAAGGTCCAATTCCTTTAATCTTTAAAAGATTTTCTTTAAAAATAGAAATATTCTGAGTGGGCTCTAAGGATAGTTTACATTCTATAAGAGCTTTGGAGAAATCAATTAAGGTTTGCTTTCTCTGGCGTGTAGTTTTTAAAGAACTTAGATCTGACTGAATAATTTGTTCCGGTGTTGGAAAAAGCATAAAATCTTGATTCAACAAAGCACAATGGGTTTTTGTGCCTGCAATATCAATAAGATCCTGCACTAAAGATCTTCCTCTCTCAATGCTGACGAGCTGACCCAAAATAGTTCCCACAGAGATCTCAAAAGCATCCCAACCCGAAGGCAGACGAATTCCAGAGTGACTTTTTAAAAGTTTTTTTAAATATTTTTGTTTTTCTAAGCTATTGGCAACAATGATCGGATCAGAGTCTAAATCAAACATGTGACGAATTTTTGTTATAACAGTGTGAATAATAGAGCTGTCGGGAAAATAAATTCCAACTTCCAAACAGGACAACTCAGCATTGTTTTTGATACTCACATACCCTGTGTCTTTTTGATAATGCAAAAGGCGATACATTGTTTTGTTTTCAAACCATTCAAGGCGGCCAACTCGATGGCTGTAATAGGATTCATAAAGACCTTCGTAATCAAAAGGAGGACGATAGGGAATTTTTAGATGGATACCTTCTGGGGTCTTTATTTTTGAGCGACGAATTTCCCGAGGTGCTTTTTTAAAACGCTCTTTGAAGGCGTCATTAAACCGACGTATGGATGAAAATCCTGAAGCATAGGTGATCTCACTCATTGGCAAGGATGTTTCGACAATGAGCTTTCTGGCTAAGTTGAGTCTATTTTCATAGGCAATTTGTTTTGGTGTTTTTCCAATTTCATCTTTAAAAAGCTTTCTTAAATGACGGGCACTGACTCCGAATTTTTCGGCAAATTCGTCTTCGTTGAACTCTATGGTTTCTTGAGAATTTAATACCTTAAGGGCTCTTTGGACCACTGCCGATTTTCCAATCCATGCAGGGGATTTTGGCGAGCTTTCTGGACGACAACGCAGGCAGGGGCGATATCCATTTTTTTCAGCGTCAAGGGCGCTATTGAAAAACTCTATGTTTTCTCTTTTTGGCTTTGCAGGACAAATGGGACGGCAGTAAATGCCTGTCGTTTTTACACCCACAAAAAACTTCCCGTCAAAACGAGTGTCCCTTGTTTGCATGGCTTGATAATAGATGTCCTCTTTGCTCATGGGGACAATGTATGTGATAAAATCCAGAAATTCTAGCTGTTTTCGGATATGATCGAAAAGCTATTTTAGAGAGTCTTTAGCATTAGCCAAAGACTCCATTACAAAGGGGGGCCGCCACTTTATTTTTTTGTCGTAGGGTTTGGTATAAGATCTCTGACCCTAGTTTGTTATCCATCAGCTCTGGGTGAAACTGCAAGAGCATCCCTTTCCCATTTTTAAACTCAGTGGCTTCAGTGACACCATCAGCTCCGATGGCAGCTAATTCTAAGGGCCCACCTTTATGAAATACGACGGCTTGATGATGAAGAGAATTAACATAGAGAGAACTGCGTGTCTCAGCTCTTTGAGTAGAGCTCAAAATTTGATGACTTGTTTTAAGTAATTTAATGTCATGCCAATGATCAGAATGTTTTACGGATTCGCCGACATGAAAGGGAACGTCTTGAATTAATTTATAGCCTAAGGCAACGGCGGTCAGTTGAGACCCTCTGCAAACACCTAATAGAAATCCTTTTCCAGCCTTTGTATAATCTTT
The DNA here is from genome assembly GCA_041987885.1 of Pseudobdellovibrionaceae bacterium. GTDB lineage: Bacteria > Bdellovibrionota > Bdellovibrionia > Bdellovibrionales > Bdellovibrionaceae > Bdellovibrio. The sequence goes on from JBHIVS010000102.1 coordinate 6,462, forward strand.
TATTAAAGCAAGCTCGGCTTCATCCCGAGCTTTGATTGTATTTTTTGAATGAAAATCTTGCTGTTTATAAAGATCTGTATTCACGTCGTCCCCGCCCATGGCTACCATCATGGGGAAATGTTCTATAATGGCTTGGTGATAGGCAGCCTTATCATTCAAATTCAAATGGGACCCTGCGGCCACTGGTAAAATAAAAGAATTTTGTTTTTGCTGTTTAAATATTTTAGCAAAATTTTGAACGCGTTGAGTATCCTTAGTATAGTCCTTAGGTAAATTAGCCACTAATAAAACACGGCTTTCACGGGATGGATTCAGTTCAAGTTTTTTGGACTGACGAACTGTCAGTTGAGGCGTTCTTCCATTAAAAAGCTCTGCCAGTTCAGGAACTGAAGAGATCAGTTTAGAGTGTGCATTTAAGGCGCTCTCGACGGTTTCGCTTGTTCGCACGGGGATAATTAAAGGCAAAAGAGCCTCTTGGGTATGAACCTCATAAAGACTGACGGCGGCTTTGCTGGCAGTCGGGCAAGCTAAGGTCATTAAGCAAAAAAGACTTTTATTCAATTTTTTTAAAAAAGAGAGTTCCATAATTAAAGTCCTAAAAGTTTGTTATAGCTTGGATCTGAAGCTTTAGTTCCGTCGTAAATTAAGGGGCCTTTTTTATAATAGGGTCGTGAGTGCCGATCGATGACTTCAGTGAGATAAATGGGCTTTCCATATTTAACTAATTTTTGCGCTTCAAAGGGATTGCTGACTAAAAAATGTTTGACGTCTTTAAAAGTGACTTCTCCATAGATTAATACTTCGTGATAGGTGTTATGGTCTGCCGTTGAAATGCGATCACTTTTGAAGGTACCTCGATAGGGCAGTAGGGATTTTCCAGAGATATTGGGATCTACGAAGTCTTTGCCGAAAACACATTGAGTACATTTATTAAGAATCCCACCTAATGCACCCTTGGCAGAACTCACTGAGCCAATGAGCTTACCGACCTCCAAAGAGTTATAGGCCGTCCACAGTGATTGATCTTTAATAGAATCTTTAAAAACCGCTGCAACACTGCCGAATTGAAGATGTGGAGCTGATGATCTTTTGCCTAAAAACTTATTTGCACTGATATTTAAGTAAGCTGATTTGGGTCTAAGTTTTAAGGACTCGTGCGAATCTCCCAGTTTTATATCTGAATACCAATCCTCAGAAAGCTTTCGAAATTTAGAGTTGTTCATTCCAGAGCTTTTTCCAGTGAGATGTTGATTTAAAAATCCTCTTTGAGAAATACTTTCTGCAACCCTCGGGTCAAAAAATAAAATAATTTCTGATTCTTTTTGTAAATCTACTTGGGCTTGATCTTTTCGTTGAAGAATTTCTTTTTGATATTTAACTTCTTGTTCACGTAATTTATAAATCAGTGATTTAGCCACTTCATTAGGTTTTGCTGTGTTAAATATTTCAGCATCGATATTTTTTGCAGAACGTATTTTTTCAAAAATTTGATATTCGTTTGTTGATAAGACAAAGTCTCCAAAAACTGTATTGCATGATGGCGCTGATGCTTGAGCTAAAACAGGAGGCAAGACCCCTATAAGAGCAAAAAGCAGTAGGCCTACAATTTTTTGTGAGAGCACTCTGAAAAACATCATAACCTTTCTCAAAATGAGACACTTTTTAAAATAGTGATCTTCTTAAGTTAATAAAATGCATAAATCATTCCATAGAACTAGGGACTTAGTAAAAAGAACTAGCATCAAACTAAGCGCACTAGGGATTTAGAGATAGCTGTTTTAGAGGATTTTTCTTAAAAGAGATGTTCATTGTCTTGATAGGGGTTGGCCTTTTAGGTCAGCGGTAAAAGTGGATAAAAAGCCCCAAGGTAACTAGATCTAGGTATTGATTCTTGAGGGGCGATGTCATGCTGAGGTTTGGGATCTCTGAAAACCTTAGTCATAAAAAAGTTATTCAGTTAGCATTAAGCAACATCAAAA
>JBHIVS010000103.1:0-8314 GCA_041987885.1 Pseudobdellovibrionaceae bacterium
AAGGCGCTAAGGAAAAGGCGGTCAAAGAAAAGCCCACTGCATAGATTAAAAATAATGCGTGGGTAAATCTTTTATAGAGCATAATAAAAATCATTAGGTTCAGCCACAAGAGAGGAGCTGGAATATCTCCAAAGACTTGCAACCAAAAAGTTGTCTGAATCCCACAGAGCAACATAAGCACCGTGAAAAAGACGATAATATTGTAATAGAAACTCCAACGAGATCTCACGAATTAATTCTCCTGCTTTTTTGGAGCCTCAGTTTGAGGTGCTTCTGGCTTGTTAGGAGTTTCTGCTTTCGGAGCTGTGGGCTTTGCTGCTGCTGGCGTCGTTGAAGGTTTTGCAGCAGTAGTTCCTGAAGTTGTTACACTTGCTGGTGTTCCCGTAGTGGCAGGAGCTGCATTTGGCGTAGCAGGGTTTGATGTGCCAGTTGTTTTAGCGGCAGAACCCTCTGTGGTTGTCGCAGTTTCTGCCGGAGGTGCGAATTTCTCCGTAAAGTCTGCATTGGCTGCATTTGAAATTACAAAGACTTCTTCGATTTTGTAAGGGTCAACGATAGGTTTAAGATCTACCTTGATAGAAACAGAGATCGCTTTTTTCTCTACGGACTCAACCGTAGCAATGGGGAAGCCTTTAGGGAAAATATTATCGAGTCCACCTGTGACAATAATGTCTCCGACTTGCACATCATCGCTTCTTTCTACGTACTTTAGCTGCAAGGCCGCGTTGCTTTGAGATTTGCCTTCGACGATGCCGTGAGCTCTGGTTCTTTGTACAATACCATCAACCACAGAATAACGATCGTTAATAAGCATAACGGCAGAGGTGAATTGCTCTGGACGGTAGATATAACCTAAGACTCCGTAGGAAGTGATCACAGCCATTCCATCTTTGAGGCCGTCTGCAAGTCCTTTATCAATAGTCACAGTGCTGTGATCGACAACGAGATCTCTGCCGATAATTTGAGCGCCAATAAGGCTCATGCCAGTATTTTGCTTAAACTCTAAAAGAGTTCTTAGGCGATCATTTTCAATGAGAATTTCGTCGAGCTTGGAAAGTCTTGCGCGAAGTTCATTATTTTCGCTTTTAACTGTTTCACTTTGTTTTTTGACGTTAATCAAATTTAAGTAAAGAGCTGTGGTGTCTTTAACTCCGGTGCTGAAGCCATAGAAGATTTCTGAAATCCCGCTCCCAAGTAGAGTGAAAGGTTTGGAAAGCCAATTCGACTCCTGGGGTCTTTGCTGCATGTTGATAGAAAGCAAGGGGAGGGCAAGTATCAGTGCCGTTAAAATTAGCTTTTTCAGATCAATGTTGAAGAAATTCAAAGTGATGTCCTCATCCGGTGACGATTTTTATCTTTGTTGTTAACGCTAGTCAAAAGCGTCAAGGATTTCAACAATTTCCCCTTGAAAAAAAATAAAATTCGTAAGGTAATGATTCGGCTAGTAATAGATTTGGATTTTCAGGAAGGAATTTTTATGAACGACAATATGGTTGATACGATGAAAAAAAGGCTTTCAGCAAAGAGTATCACTGCCATGGTTCTATTCGGAGCCATCATTCTTGTTTTTGTATTTATGGGACTACCAGGAGCTAATGGACCGAGTGTTGGTTCTGTCGCAAGAGTGAATGATTCCTTGATTTCAATTGCCGATTTTCAACAAGAGCAAAATCGTGTTCAACAGTATTATAAAGGTATCTTTGGCGATCAGATGGATTTTGGCCCTCAGCGTCAGATGATGGAACAACAAGCTCTAGAAAATTTAGTGCGTTCTGAGTTGGTTTACCAAGCTGCAACCGCAGAAAAAATCTATGCGACAGATGCTGAAGTAAGACATTTTATTGTGAAAGAAATCCCATTTTTTCAGCAAAATGGCGCTTTTCAAAAAGACTTTTATTTGAACTATCTTGAGCAGACTCGTTCGACTCCAAGTTTTTTCGAAACAAAGGTTCGTAAAGATGTTGCGAATATTCGTACTCGCGGTCTTTTTGAGGCAGCGATGACTCAAAATACTTTGGAAAAAGCAAAGCATGACGAAATGAAAAAAGTTAAAATGAACGTTTCTTTCGTTCAAATTGACACTGCAAAAACTGAAGCTGATATCGGTAAAGAAAAAGCGGAAGCTGCATTTAAAGCTCTTGATGAGGCTTTAGTTAAAGGCGATGAGGCTTTAGTTGAAGAGCAAGTTAAAGTTTTGAAAGCAAAGTGGGACGAGACTGGTTTGGCAGATCTGTCTTTGGAGCAGTTGCCAAAACTAAATAGCCAAGAAGCTAATGTCGCTGCTTTTGGTCTTTCTAAGGCAAAACCAATGGTTTCTTCAATTGTTCGTGATGGAAACAACAAATTTGTTTTAAAATTAAAAGAATTTAAAGTGGATGATTCTGCAACGACTGCTGAAAAAGTTTATGCGGAAATGACTTTAAAAAGAAAAGCAGACAGCTTGTTTGAATCTTGGGTTTCTAAATTCAGATCAAAATCAAAAGTTGTAGTTAACGATCACGTTTTCAAGATGAACTAATGATTTCTTTTAATAGAGAAATAAAAATTTCTATGTCTATGAATGAAACCCTGTCGGATCGACGGGGTTTCTTGTTTCATGTTTCGGCTGGATTTACTTCCAAAGATCAAAAGGTTGATAAAGATTCTGGAATGTTAGTTTCTTTAGTGGATGTTGATCAGTGGTTGGCAGAGCTTCGAAAAAAACTAGAAGGACGTCCATTTCCAGCTTCAAGATGGAAAACCGAAGACACCTATGCCGATCTTTTAAAAAAATCTCGTTTGTTTCTTCAAGAAAAATCTCGTCTGTTCAATGCAGAGCTTGTCAGTTTAAATTTCCGCGAAGACAGAGGTTGGGGTTTTTATTGGGAGTCCACTTTTGATGATAAATGTCTTAGAATTTATCAAAGTCAGTTTGTTGAATTGTTTGATCCACGCTTAGGTGCTCGTCTATGTCGTTTAGAGTTTCATTGGGCACGGGTCAGTGACTGTTCTCAGGACTTGCATAGGGAATCAATTAGCCTATTAAGAAAATTAGCTCTAAAAAGCTATCAAGATATCATCGAAAGATTAGACTCCATCAAGAGTCATGAGTTGAAGAGCGGCACTGTGTTGGCCGGTATTAAACTAGTGAATTCTAGAGACAACGAGACACTAGAATTCTAGTCTTAGAATGACTGCCTCAGACTAGGAAATCGTCTTCTTTCGATTAACTAATGTTCAGACAGTGTTTAAAAAATTATAGACAGTGGTCATATCAAATCTAAGTAATTGAGTCTTATAAACGCATCGTTTTAAGAACCGATATATATCGCGTACTTACTTCTTCGGCACGGCCTTTGAAGTACTTCCTTGTAACAGGAGGGCGCAGATATGAAAACGAAACATCTTAAAACGGGACTCGTATTTATGGCAGCCTCAGTTACGTTGTCGCTATTTAATGGCTTCGTTCTTAACTCATGGGACTATAGAGTTTCCTTTATGGAAACTGTTAATGAAGCTTCTCGTATATCCCATGCAAAAGAACTTTTAGGATCTTCGTATAAAGGCAGTTTTGCTCAAAAAATTGAGGGACAAGCTGATTTAAATGAGTTGATCTTAGAGAAAGTTCAAAAGCAATTGCCTCAAAAATTTAAAAATGAAGCTCGCAGTATCACAAGCACTGTCATCAAAGAAAGTGCAAGATATGGCTTAGATCCAATCTTCGTTTTGGCAATTATTAAAACAGAAAGCAGCTTTAACCCATTAGCTGTAGGACCTTTTGCAGAAATAGGTTTGATGCAAGTTAAACCAGACACTGGCAAATGGATCGCAAACAAATTCAATATTCCATGGAAGGGTGATGACACCCTAAGAAATCCATCAGCGAATATTCAAATTGGTTTAGCATATATCAATTATCTCAGAGGCACTTTCGATAAAAAAGCCACTCGCTACGTAAGCGCCTATAACATGGGCCCAAAAAACGTAAGAAGACTAGTAGCAAAAAACATTAAACCAGTCGAATATAAATCACGAGTAATGAAAAACTACGGCGTTCTTTACTCAAGACTTGTAATCGTTCCTAAAGTCGAAAAGGCTAATCAAGTCGCAGCTTCGTTCTAACCATCTTCTGGGTGGGCTAAAAATATAAAAGCTATTACTTAGAAAACAGAATATCCCCTTTTAAATTCTAGTTCCGCAGCCGCCACTCCCAAGGGGAGGGCGCAAGCGAGGACTGTCCGAAGAATTTAAAAGGGGATATTCTGTTTTCTAAGTTTACGCTGAGCTAACTTTCTAGCCCACCCAGAAGATGGTCAGTCTATTTATTTTAGGTGGCTAGGGCCGAAGGCTTCTGGGAAGATTTCGGGGAAAGTGAAAGTGATACTTTTTCCTGTGAGATTAGTAACGTGGACCAATGTTTTTTCGTTGGCAAATTCTGCTATAACTTGGCGGCAGAATCCACATGGTGGCCATGGGCTTTCAGCGTCGCTGACAACAAGAATTTCTTTGATCAATTTGTCGCCGCCTTCGGCGATGGCTTTGAAGATAGCTACTCTTTCTGCGCAGACAGTTCCGCCGAAAGAAGCATTTTCAACATTGCAACCATTGAAGATGCGGCCATCGTTCATAAGAACTGCGGCTCCGATGTGGGCTTTAGAATAAGGAGCGTAGGCTCTTTTTTGAGTGATACATGCAGATTCAAAGAGGCGTTTTTGTAGATCGTTCATAATCCTTTTCTTTCTAAAATCTCATTGAGTTTCATCAGGGGCAGTCCTTGGATTGCTGTGAAATCGTCAGTTTTAATTTTACGGAATAATTTAATGCCATGCTTTTCAATTTTATAGCTACCGGCGCAATCCACAGGATTGTCGAGAGCAATATATTTTTTGATCGATTCATCCGTCAGAGCATGCATCTCAAGCTCAGTAATATTCGTATGCATTTCAAATTCATCACCATCAAAAATACAAATAGTTGTAATTAACTGATGAGTTTTTCCCTGCATCTTTTTAATTTGCAAAAAAGCATTTTCAACAGTTCCAGCTTTCCCCAAAATTTCGCCATCCAAAGAAACCAATTGGTCACCACCAATGACAATTTTGTTAGGACCTTTCAGAGACTGAGCTTTTAAAAAAGCCAACTTTTCCGCTAACTGCAAAGGAGCAAGCGCCGGATCTTTCTCACTGTCTTCGTCTATTGTCGGAGCCTCAACTTCAAAAGGAATTGCCAATCGCTCAAGCAATTCTTTTCTATATTTTGAAGTACTCCCAAGAATCAATTTTTTCTGCATCATAGTGGACAGTATCTTACTAGAAACCCTTCAAAAACCTCAAGGTCTTTGTTCCAATAACAGAGTCATCTTCATTTAATCCGCTCTTTTATTGTTAGCTAAATGAGAATAACTTCTAGGGAACCCAAATACCCCCTCTTAAATTCTAGTTCCGCAGCCGCTCTCAGCGAAGCTGAGGCGCCGCGAGGACTGTCCGAGGAATTTAAGAGGGGGTATTTGGGTTCCCTAGAGACGTCCTCACATATTTTTAACAATAAAAGAGCGGATTAAATGTAAGTTAGTTTGGGGAAAATGTGGTGGCTTTTTGAAGGGTTTAGTAATAAGAAATGCGGGTGACCGGAGGAAGTAGAATGAAAATGGATAAGTTGCCAGATGTGGCTCTTGAAAATGGAAATGCTTCTTATGCTGCTATTGACTGGGTAGGGATGAAGGCGATTGAGACTCCTGTCGTAGTTAAACACGACGGAGAAGTTTTTAGACTTGCTGCAAAGGCTGATGCTTTTGTTAGTTTGGATAAAAAGGCTTCGCGTGGCATTCATATGTCTCGTTTGTATTTGCTTTGCCAAAAATATTTTTCTGAAAAAACTTTGAGTCCTCAAATTTTGGCGGATCTTGTTTCTGAATTTTTGAAATCACACGAAGAACTTTCAACCCAAGCTCGTTGCTCGGTGAGCTTTGAAATGCCGGTATTGCGTAAAGCTCTAAAGTCCGACAATTATTCTTGGAGAACCTATCCAGTTACTTTGTTATCTCGTTTTGAAAGTGGAAAATTAAAAAACTATGTCGAGGTTCAAGTTACTTATTCCAGTACTTGTCCTGCTTCTGCAGCGTTATCTCGTCAGTTGATTCAAGAGGCTTTCGAAAAAAACTTTAAAGATAAGATTTTGGATTATACTCAATTGCATGCTTGGTTAGGAGCGACAGAGGGGATTGTTGCGACACCTCACGCACAACGTTCTACGGCTAAGGTGCTTGTGGAAGTTGATGGTGGCTTTAATTTTATGGCTTTGATCGACAATATCGAGGACAGCTTACAGACTGCGGTTCAGGGGGCTGTGAAGCGGGTGGATGAGCAAGAGTTTGCTCTTCGTAATGGTCAAAACCTGATGTTTTGTGAAGACGCCGCACGCAGGGTGAAGGTTGGATTGGATAATTTGAGTAACGTTCGCGATTATTATGCTCAATTTGATCATATTGAAAGCCTGCATCCTCATAGTGCTGTATCCGAAGTCTCTAAGGGGCAGGGGTTGACGAGTTTCCTTTAGGAAAATGCATTAATTGAAAATGATTATTATTTATTGGACATTCTTGGGGGGCTTTGCTAGTTTAGGGTCTCTTTGAGGTGTTTATGTCAAAAGATTCAGTTCCATTTTTACCCCGCCAGCATGATGAAGACATTATTGTTCATTCTGAACAGTATGATGAATCTGAGCTTAAGCGTATTATTCGCGCTTTAAATCTCAAAGTAACCAATCAAAGACTGGCGATTTTAAAGTCTCTGCACGATGGCCGTCGCCACGTAACAGCTCAAGAATTGTATGAAAAGCTAAGCGTAAATCATCCAGAGATTGGCTTCGCAACCGTTTATCGTTTTTTAAGAACTTTGACTGAAGGTAATTTTGTAACTGAAGTAAGAATGGGTGGCTTGCCAGCCCGTTATGAGTTGGCTCCCAAAGGACATCATGACCATTTAACTTGCGTAAAGTGCGGTCGTATTTGCGAGTTTGAAAATAAAGCTATTGAGACTCTTCAAGAAAAGGTCGCCGTTCAATTTGGCTTCAAACTGACTCATCATATTTTAGAGCTTTATGGGGTTTGTCCCGCTTGCCAGACTAAGGGTGAGTAGTGTTACCAAATTTTTTCTACGGTCCTGTAGAGGGGATTTCTCTTTTTTAGGTCATAAATTTCACTAACTTACCGATAAGGAGCTGTATGCAGCTCCGACGTAAGTTTTTTTATAAGTTTAAAGTTCCGTTGCAAATCGCTCTTGTCTTGAGCTTGTGTTTGCTTGTGGGGATTAGTTCTGGAGATCAAATAGAGCTTCAAACTTATTTCAATGCACGCTATTCTGCTAACTTCAAAAAAAATTCAAATAATGTGAGCAGTGTTTTGTCTCCACAAACCAAAGCAAAAGTTACTGAGGTTAAGCAAATGCCTTCGGGGAATTTAGGCTTGCGAGTCAGTGTAATTACCGGTAAGTCAAAAGGTAAATCCGTGTGGGTGTATTACAATAAACAAACACCCAGGATGAAACTTTATAATTCTAGTAATGCGAGTGGAAAAGAAGTTTCCTCAGAGAATACTGAAAAAATCGGCAGTGTAAAAACCAAACAAAATGTCCAGGCACTGAGTGAGCCAGATTTAGAATCCGATGGCTCCCAAGAAGATTTGCAAACTACGGTTAGATCCTTGAATCAAGTTCAAAGAGATGTGCAAAAGGTTGGAAAAAAATCTGAATACTGCGAAAGTTGTGAGTGGTCTGACTCTGGTCAAGAGGGTGGGGCGGCAGACTCTTCTCGAAGTTCGTCCCAAGGACTTGTTGTCGGTTCCGTAAAAACTGCTAGTAATGCAAGTATTATAAAACCTAGAAATTTATTAAATACAAAAATTGGATCTCCTGTTTGTAGAACAAGCAATGGCTATGATTCTTGTACCTATCGCGGAGACCAAGTGCCGACAGTTTTTAAAGTTTTTAACACAGGCCCGAATCGTGTGGTTGCAGGTAAAGCGACAGATAAACGTCGTGAGTGGAGTTTCTACAGTCCAAACTCTGCAACTCAAGATTTAGGTTTTTATATTGAAGATTATAACGGCTCTGACTTTGGCAATAGTCAAAGAAGTTACGTGATGCTATTTCCGCGAAAAAGTTTATCTTCGGTAAAAGTTTCTGGAGAAGAAAAAATCGTCACCTTACCCACAGGTGAAACCGTAACTTTTAATCAAAGAACAAACGAAGTAATAGCCGGCGCCTTCGCCGAAACCGCACGCCTAGGCAGTTCAAACTCAGCGCCGATTGTTAAATATCAAGGCGCTGGAGTCATGGTC
>JBHIVS010000104.1:0-8302 GCA_041987885.1 Pseudobdellovibrionaceae bacterium
CTAATCATTAGAAAGCTCCTTTAGTAGTGCATCGGTTGCCATAACAGCTTGCTTAGCGAATTCTTCAAGCGGATAAGTTTCAACGTACCCACCATCAAGCCAACCTTGCCTAGCCTGAAGCTCTGCCGCCATTAATCGCATGGCAATAGCCTCTCTCTTTGTAAAGCCATTGTTGTCACAATACAGTTCGTCACCGTTATAAAATGGCGTTGGTTTAAAAGATAAAGAAATTTCTTCTCAAGCATCTTTAGGAGTTTTCAGAAATTACACAGATAATAGTTCTGGATATTGTATGGGAGAAGGTTCTACGGAGCAAAGTAGAGCCTTGCAAAATGTTCGTAGCTCGATTTCTCAATTTCAAAAAAGATTTGAAAATAAAATAGGACAGTCTTTTGTTTCTTTTGTGAAGACGAAAAATGGAAAATGGCCTGAAAAAGCAACTATGGACACGGGAATGAATGCTAGAGATTACGCTTGTGGTCCTCAGTTAAGTCATAGCTTCATGTATTATACTCCTGGTTATATGGTCGAACATCAAATGGATTGGTTACGTATTTTTGTTGAAGAAGTTTTAAAAAGCTATAAAAAAGGTCAACCTTTGCTAGCGCCGACTGAGTTGGCTGCGATCGTACAAAAATGGATTGTATCAGTTCATCCTTTTGTCGACGGAAATGGCCGAACTTCTCGTGGAATTCAGGATATAATAACTCGTAGTTTTGGTGTGCCTTTTACGCCTGCAGGTGCCTTGCAAAATGATGCCCTTGAAACTTTAGAAAATTATCTTCAAAAAACCTATACAGAAACTGACAAGATGTTGAGTTTTTTGGAGAGCTGCGCGCAGAGTTTACAATCTGGCAAAGCTTTGGATTATAGATGTAAATCAACTAATGAGCATAGATAAGAGGAATATATGAACTTTAAATTTACAAAATATATGATTGCTGGTTTGCTCTTATTTTCTTCGCTAGCTTTTGCGCAAACGGCTCAGACGTTATTGCAGAATGATTTAGAAAAAGCAGTCAAATATCTTCCAACAGAAACTTATTTTTATCATTATTTTATTCTAGACACAGGAGCTCATCGTATCGAGGATACCACTTTACAGCATCTGGACGGTCGGCAGAAATATGTGGATAGTCGACTGGCTCTAGGAGGAAAAGTTTTTAGAGACTTCTCTCGGAGATCGACGGCTTTCTCTAATGCAGGTCCTGGAGTATATTTGGCGACAGATCCTTTTGCTTCTTCTCCAGCAGCATCGAAAGATACAGGTGGTTTTTTCGGTGATTCCATGGTGGAAATTAAAATGAGAGCTGGCACTAGATATTTATCTCTGTTTACCCCTGCTTCTTTATCCACGAATACCGTGAATGCTCTGATTGCCGAAGGATATCTGACGAGAGAATCATCTCAAAGGCTGATAAAAGGGAATAAATTTTCTAGAGATACTTTAAAATTTATGGTGGGCTATGGAATTGAAGATTTCCGTAAGCTTGTTGCAGACTTACTACTGAATATGAATGTAAATATCATCGAGTACGCATGGCAATCTGGAGTCAGTGCCCTATGTGATTGGAAAGATATTCGTAGTGCTTTCGTTTATATTGCTTCTCAAACTCCTTCGGATGTTGTTGATGCGAATATGGTTTATTGGAAAGGTTTTTCTAGCAAGGTGACTTTGTCGTATTCAGAACAAGATGCTTTGCAGAGAAGTAAGACTCTCCATCCATTATTAAGCAAGCTGCGTATTTTAGAGAAGAAAATGAAGGCGACTAAAGGAACTTCAGCGCGTACACAAATTCGCGCTGAAGCAGATAGAGAAATCAAGGCAACTTTCTTTAATCCATCTGATTTATATAGCCTTAAACAACATACGTTTAAATGTAACTAGCTTTTAAAAAGTAAGTATATTTAAGTTTTAGATATTTAACCCCTTAAAACCCTCTCCCAGAGCTAGTTTTAAGGGGTTAATGTTTAATAAAATGTCTAGATTCTAAGCGAAAAAATAGAAATTAAAGTTATCTTCTTTCTTGTCCGATCTCGGTGATATCTCACGGAGGATCGAACATGAACAACATCAAAGTACTTAGTTTATCATTGGCAACCTTATTAATTTCGGCCTGTTCTTCAAATATGGAAACGGTATTGCCAGATGATCCAACAAATGAACCTCAATCAACCGAGCAGCCCAGTATAATTACTCCAGAAGAAGGTGGCGATGTTGTTATCGAAACTCCAGGTTCTGGGGGGAGTGATGAAGGAACAACTCCAGGCTATGAAGAATCTGTTTTGGCTCAATATGCTTACGTTGATCCTACTCATATAATTCCGACAGAGGCACTCAAGAAGACATTGATTTATTTTCACGAGAATAAATCTAAATTTAGTAATAGATCTGTTATTTCTCTGCTTGATTATAGTCAGAAATCTACAAATAAAAGATGGCATTTTATTGATATGACGACTGGCAAGGTCTCTAGTTTACATGTATCGCATGGTAAAGGTTCAGATGCGAATCATGATGGATATGCAGAAAAATTCTCAAATGTATCGGGTTCCAATGCTACGTCACTAGGATTTTATAAAACGGCAGAAACGTATACTGGGTCTAATGGGTATTCGTTAAGACTCGATGGATTGTCTTCGACAAATTCGAACGCGAGAGCAAGAGCCGTCGTGGTGCACGGTGCAGATTATGTTCAAGATACTAATGTTATTCAGGGGCGTAGCTGGGGCTGCCCTGCGGTTTCAAGAGCTAATGCCAAATCGGTAATTAACTGGTTGAAGGGTGGCAGTTTAATATATGCATTTAATTAGTAATTAAAACTTAATAATAAAAAAGGCTGTCAGAGACAGCCTTTTTATTTAGTAATTTTTTAATTCTTCACCAACAAGTTTCTTAAGATCTTCTACTTTTTCCAAGTATCCATCCAGAGGCAGGCGGTCGTCTTCTTTAATGAAAGCTTGAGTGGAGTTATACTGAGTTAAATCAATAATATCTGCGTGAGAAGAAACTTGAGAGAAATTATTTTCTTCAAGTGTTTCCATTAATAAATCAAGATCGTGTCCTTCTTCATTATGAGGATAATCAATATTGCGCATTTCGCAGAGCGCTTTAAGATATTTTTCGCATGCCTGAGCTAGATTGTATCCGACAATGTCGTGTTGGGAATCATCATTGATGAAGCGTTTTGCCGTTTCTAGGTCGTCTTGGGCTTTCAGAATTAGAGACTTTGCCTGTGATACCATAATCGAGATCTCCTTATACCGAAACTCTATTAAGACCGAGGCCAAACATCAAGAACTGATTTTAAATAAAAAAACCCACAATTTAATTGTGGGTTTTTTTAGTTTTTAAATTGTCCTAAAAAATTATTCAGTTTTTCCTAGGTGACGATCGATGATCGTTTTGAACTCAGCGAACGGATAAGCACCTTTAAGAGAAACACCGTTGATCAAGAAACCTGGAGTTCCAGAGAATTCAAATTTACGAGCTTCTTCCATATCTGCAGCAATACGTTTTTGAACTACTTCAGATTTGATATCCGCTTCAAGTTTTTTCATGTCTACGCCAATTGCTTTAGCGATTTCTTTGTATAGGCCTTCTTTTTTAGTTCTAAGTTCACCTTGTTTTTCAAATACCATGTCATAGAACTTTTTAGCTTTTGCAGTGTCTTGCAAAGCAACGGCTTCAAAGTATTGAGCTCCTGGCATAGCCATTGGATGGAAATCTAAAGGTAAGTGTTTGTAAACAACACGAACATCTTTTGGGTAGGCTTTCATAACTTCATCAACTGTTGCATGGCCTCTTTGGCAATAAGGACATTCGAAGTCAGAGTATTCAATGATAGTTATTTTTGCATCGCTAGGACCAAAGATAGCTCTTTTTTCATCAACTTCAGCTTTAAGTGGGTTTTTGAATTCCTCATCACGTTTTTTTGACTCTTCTTCAACTGCTTTTTCTTGGGCTTGACGTTGTGCATTTTGAGCAGCTTTGTTTACTACTTCAATAAATTGAGCAGGATCTTTTTCGATCGCAGCAAATACGATGCTAGGATCTTTTTCAACTGCTTCTTTAAGCTGTTTTGCTGAAGGGGCACAGTTAGTGATTGTAAGAGCTAATATAGAGATTCCTAATACCTTTAGAGCTTTCAAGCTTCCTCCCAAGAATGGTTTAAAATTAAGCCCTTTTATATTGCCACTATAAACTTGATGAAGGGAAGGAAAAAAACCGAGTCTTTGGTCCAGTAGCATCAGGAACACAGGACTTGAAACTTCAACTGTGCGAGATAGGATTAATATATGAAAAAAATGTTAATACTTTTGACAACAATGATGGTGTCTCAGTCGGTATCGGCTGCGGATTTTTATCCTTATAACGAATTGCTATTAAAAGATTTAGAGCAAATGTCGAGTCTTATATCAAAGAAAATAAAAGAGTATGAGAGCCAAGGCACAGTAGACTCCTCGGAACAGGGGATGGATGCAATGGCTGATTTAAGTGATGAAGATTCTTCTGCTTCAGAGACGTCTCAAAATATTACGCCTCTTAAGCAAGCTTTGCAGGCTGTTTATTCTCGTCCAAATTTGGATGACATGATTCAAAAAGTTATTGCTCCTTTGCGCTCTTCTTTGGAGAGCATAGATTCTTGGGAAAAAGCAGTTTCCCAGCTGATCGATGAAGCCTTGGCGAACTTAAAAAATCCAAAGAAAGTTAAGCCTCAAGTACAGGCAACCTATGCCATTATGTTGGATAACTTTGTAAATGAATTAAAAATTTATGCAGGCCAAGATGGCTTTGAAAAGAAAATGTTAGAGAAAATCCAAAAAGCTGACATCTCTCTTTCCAAAGAAGCAAGATCTGAAATTAAATTGCGCGTATTAAAGGAGCCAACATCTCCTTCTGAATTGGCCGAGGCGTCTCTAAAGGCAGCTGCTAAAGCGCAAAAAGATAAGAAAAAAACTGATTAAGATCTTTTCCGTAATCCCTTCAATTTCAATCAACACAGCAATTTTTTCCTACGGCCTTCGTCTTGCTCTATCGAAGGCTAGCGTCAAATAATAGATCTCCTCAATTATACATTTTTTGCCTCAAAATGACTCAAGATATTTCTACCTCTGCCGATAGAGAAGTAAGGACATGATGTCCGATGAAGAGAAATTAGGAGGATGCAGATGTTCATACAGGGAAATCTACAAGTAGTATTTGATGCTCTATATGCAGTGGGTGCGATCGATCCAGTATTAAAAGCTGACTGGAGCGAAATCACTAAGGACATGCTCAAGAATCCACAAGTACTAAGCGATGCTTTCCATACAGTGAACTCTTGTCGAGATGATAAAGATCTGCTCATCCAAAAACTTTACTCATTGGATATTCGTTCTTTAAACTATATTGCGATGGAGGTTGCTCGTGAGTTCTGTGAGTTTCAAGACCGCACGTCTCTTCAGTAAGATTTTTTTATTTTCAATTGTTTGCTCTGTAGCGAATGCTTGGGACGTTGATTTTTCTCGTCGTCAGGTGAATTTTTCTAGAGTTCAAGATGCTGATCGTCTGCCTGCAAGTATTCAGGAAAGTCAGTCTATGGATATCCTAGGCAGTGCTTTGGATGTGATTGAACCTGCCCAAGATATCGTGATTATGAATACAGATAGAGGTTTTGTTCCTGAACAAATTCATCTTAAAAAAGGTGGCAACTATCGTATTCATATTGTGAATATTAACAATCGTGAAAAAAATGTAAGCTTTATCGCTGATGCTTTTTCTGAACATCACAATACTGTTTACGGAGAACAAAAAACTTTTTCAGTTTCTCCAAAAACGGACGGTGTGTTTTCTTATCAATGTCCAGAGACAGCTATTCAAGGTAAATTTATTATTTATTCAGATGCTCAAGCTGGCCAAAGAAAACCTGCTTCAAAGTAATCACGTATAAAGGATAGGCCCTTATGTCGGATCAATCGAATGTTTTCAAACAGACCATTCAGCAGAATCTCGGTCCTGTTTTAAAGTATCTCGACGACAAGGGCGTTTCAGAGATTCTAGTAAATGGTCACAAAGAAATTTTTGTAGAACGTAAAGGTAAGCTCGAAAGAGTTCCTGAATCATTCCCATCAGAAGATGATTTACGTGCCGCTGTAAACTCAATTGCACAAAGTGTAGGTCGTCGTATTGATGACGAGTCTCCTCGTTTGGATGCACGCTTGCCAGATGGATCTCGTATCGCAGCGGTGATTCCGCCGATGTCTCGTAAAGGCACCACGTTATCAATTCGTAAATTTACAAATAATAAAATTACATTTGCAGATTATATTAAGTTTGGTGCTATCACCGAAGATGGTGCACGCTTTTTAGATATATGTATGTTTTTAGGAAAAAATCTTATCGTCAGCGGTGGTACGGGTTCTGGTAAAACAACTTTATTGTCATTACTTTGTACACGTATTCCTAAAGGCCAAAGAGTCATGGTGATTGAAGACTCTTCCGAGCTGCAAGTTGAGTATGAACATGTTGTGATGTTTGAAACTCGTCAAGCAGATGCTATGGGTAAGGGCGAAGTTTCCATTAAAGATCTTTTAAAAAGTGCTCTGCGTTTGCGTCCTGATAGAATTATCGTGGGTGAGGTTCGTTCAAGCGAAGCGATGGAATTATTAAACGCAATGAATACGGGTCATAAAGGTTGCATGGGAACAGTGCATGCGAATACTCCCGAAGACGCCATCGTCCGTTTAGAGGCCTTAGCTCAGGGCGGAGATGCCAAGATTAGTGAAAAAGCTCTGCGTTCGCAGGTAAACTCAGCTATAGATATCATTATTCAGGTCTCTCGTTTTTCTGACGGATCGCGCCGAATTGCTGCGATCAGCGAAGTGCAAGGATTTGATAGTGAAGGTAATTATAACGTTGTTCCTATTTTTGAAATGTCTCGTCTAACGCGCCGTCCAGACGGAACTTTGGAAGGAAAACTTCAGCCAACTGGAAATATACCGAGTTTCATGGATGAAATCATAGATAATAATCTTCCTTTCCCTAAAGCTAAGTTCGCAAAAGTTGCCTAAGTTTAAGGTTTCCATAGATTTATAAAAACCGTTTCTGGGTCTTTATTTAACGCAGGCAATCATCAAATTTTTGTATATCTCATTTTTGCTGTTTATCGCCTGAAAAAACTAGGCTAAGAACATTCTGTGCACTTTAGTTGTAAGATATCTAACGCAGTTATAAATATCCTTGAGGAGCAGGGGGAAGATCTCAGTTCTTTATACGAACAGAGTCCCACGCCTATGGAATTGCTACGCGATTCGTCCTACTGGATTTCTGCCCCAGACATGGAGCAGTTTCTCGATGTTATTTTAAAGCTACCTTTAAAAAAAGAAGACAATATATTGGTAAGAGCAGGACATGAAGGTCCTCAGTTACGTGCATGGGGAGTCTTAGACAGTGTTTTAAGAATGATGCCTCATCCTCAGGAAATTTTTAATCAGCCTGAGCAATTCTTGTCTTACTTTATGTCTCCGAAACCTCCTATTGAAAATTTGCGCAGAGACAAAACCAGCATTTCTTTCGATCTTCCATTGCCTGCGGAACAGTATCCACTGGTTACTACATATTTGAAAGCTGCCTTTGAGTCGTTGCCTGTATACGTGGGACAACCGGCAGCTGTGTGTAATTGGGAAGGGATCAGCATTAAGTTGAATTGGTCTGTTCATCAGGATTCTATTTTTAGTGAAAGTGTCGGGCATCAAGTCAGTCCAACTCTTTTTAAATCTCTAATTGAAGACTTACAAAGAACTCAACGCGAGAGAGAAGACCTACAAAAGTACGTACGCGATCTTGAAGAAAAAGTTATTGTTATTGAAAAACAAAATAAACAACTTCAGGCCTCTGCGGATGTTGCAACTGTTCCAGATACTCAACCTAAAGCTTCATTATTTACCAATGAGAATTCGTTGTCTCACTTGAGCTTTGATGTTGAGTCTCCTGCATATTTATTAAATCAAAATTTGGCTCGCTTACATGATTACATGGTTCGAGCGCAGCAACTCATTACGATGCTTGTTGCTCAAGACAAGCAAACTCCTTCTGTTAAAGCAGCGATGAAGCGTGTAGACTGGGAGTTCGTAAAAACACAATATCCACGCACTGTTTTTGAAAGCATGGATATTGTGAAAAAAACGTTACATAATCATTCCGAAGATAAAGATAACAAAGAAGGTAAACATCATGTCTGAAATCATAAATGTCGTGTCTCGAGAGATTCTTGATAGTCGTGGAAATCCAACTGTAGAAGTCGAAGTAACCACTGCCCAA